>CAYRXD010000020.1:0-19037 GCA_964428135.1 uncultured Candidatus Saccharibacteria bacterium
AAGGGTGACTCAAATCAGCTGAATTTTCAAGGGTTTTAAACGGGACACGCGTGGTTACGAAGCCATAGCGAAACGCGGAGCGAAAGCAACCGTACCGCCGCAGAAGAACGCTAAAATCTGGAAACACGGGAATACGAGAGCACAACGCCTGCCTCGCGACGAGAATTTGCGGAGAATACGGAAAGTCGGACGAAAAAAATGGAAGATTGAAAGCGGTTATCACCGGCGCAGTATTTCCGAGAATGGCATGTTTCGGGTAAAAACCGTTTTCGGCGATAAGGTTTCCGCACGAAAATTTGAGGGTCAAAGAACGCAATTACTGCTTCGTTTACGGCTGCTGAATCTCATGAACACACTCGGGATGCCTGAATCGTATGTTGTGGCATAGGTCTTGGACATAAATGGGAGGAAACTGTTTGTGTTCGGGAATTATTCAACAACGCCATAAAAATATACCCCTGATATTCCCGTATCTTGGTTCGGGTAGCGTCCACGAGGGTGCGCAAATTTAAGCCCCGAAAGGGGTTTTAGTTTTTCTTTTTATGCTGTTAAAAGCTTCAAAATCATAGTACAATTCAAGGCATGAGTTCGTCTTTTGCAAAAGCGCGTATTGCCATTATATTTCTTGCGGTGCTTGCCGCGGCGCTTTTTTATGGCGGGTATCGGTATCGGTCCGCGACCCTTGAGCTTCGTGCGGTAAAGACTGATCTTTTGAATACCGTCGCTTCGTTCGAGAAAAAGGTCAACGGGCTGGAGGAAGAAAAGATGTTCATCGAAAATGCACGAAAAACACTTGAATCGGATCTGGTTCAAGCAAGAGCTGAAAATATGGAACTCTCGGCGGTGCTTGCGGAGGAGCGGAACAAAAACAGCCTCTTTGAGTCGCAGATCAAGGCGATCGGCGGTACTGTGGGGACGCTCGAAAAATTAAGCAAGACGGACAAAGAGCTTTTGAGGAAGTATTCGAAAGTTTACTTTTTGAGCGAGAATTACAAGCCATCCGGTCTTTCGGATATTGCTTCCACAACGCTGTACGAAACAACCAAGGCGATACAGATTCACACGAAAGTTCTGCCGTTTTTGACGGCGCTCCTTGAAGCGGCAAAAATGAACGGCACTCCGCTTGAGATCATTTCGGCATATCGTTCGTTCGGCGAACAGGCGGCGCTCAAGTCGGGCTACACCGTGACTTATGGCTCGGGTGCGAATAAATTCTCAGCAGATCAGGGATATTCGGAACATCAGCTCGGCACAACTCTTGATTTCACCACCCCCGACCTCGGTTCGGCGTTCATCAAATTTGAAAGATCGGGGGCGTATGCTTGGCTTACGGAAAATGCGCATCTGTACGGATTCGTTCTTTCGTATCCGAAGGACAATGCATATTATCAATTTGAGCCGTGGCACTGGCGTTTTGTCGGCGTAGCGCTCGCAACGAAAATGCACAACAGCCGTCAGTATTTTTACGACCTCGACCAGCGCGAGATTGATTCTTACTTAATCTCTTTTTTTGATTAACAATGCCGCATCAAAATTCTTCGTTAAAAAAATCTCTTGTGATCGCTCTCGTGTTGCTTCTCGTCGGCGCGGCGGTTTTGTACGCATATGAGATGAAGAAAGAAAAATTACCCGCGGCGGAGACTCCTCAAAAGACAGGAGAGTCCGCAAGCTCTCTCCAAAGACAGATGGAAGACGGTCCGGTTCTTGAAGGTCTGCCGGTGTTGCCGAATGTCCCTGCGCCGGAAAACACGGCAAATCTTATACAAGTAGAGAGTTTGCATGCGGGAGATAGGGTGCAAAGCCCGCTTATCGTGACGGGGCAAGCGCGCGGAAACTGGTTTTTCGAAGCGTCGTTCCCGATAAAAATTCTTGATAAGGACGGCATAATGATTGGGCAGGGACACGCCGAGGCGCAAGATGAATGGATGACGGAAAATTTCGTGCCGTGGAAAGCGACGGTTTCCTTCATCGCCCCCGCATCAGGCGGCGGAGAAGCGGTGTTTATGAAAGACAACCCGTCGGGGTTGCCGGAGCATGACGCCGAGGTGCGCGTACCGGTCTTATTCGCACACCCGCAATAAAAATTTGACAAAAATGGCTTTATCTGATACATTATTTTTGGCTGTATTATAGGAGAGCACAAATGACAAAAGCACAAGAAATTAGAAACCAGATTGCTTCTTTGACGAGGCAGCTTGAGTCTGCCAAGCAATCGCTTTGCGCGGTTGAACGGCAATGTAATCAAGGTAAACATGATTTTGGGGATCCGGTGTATACACCCAAACATGAGCCGGGTTATATGATAGAAGGCGACCCGCCCGGTGTCGGAGGGGTAGATCACAGAGACTCATTTTACGTTTCAGCGAAGGATACGCCGGCGTGGACTCGCGTTTGCAAGCTTTGCGGGAAAACAGAAACCACTACCCAAACAACGGAAACAAAAGTCCATACGCCAAGATTTTAAGCGGTCCCAAAATGACTCCCTTCACAGCAAGCGGAGTCATTTTTTTTGCTAAACATTTCGGAGCAGGGTACAACCCTGCTCCGGCGATAGTATTACATCGAGCCGCAAATACCCTACATACCGTACAATTTCGTCAATCGAGTTTTGGTTTTTCTCCTATAGCTAATTCTAGCATATGCTAGAATTAGCTATAGGAGAAAAAGGAGGGTATTTGCGGCTTGGGTTAATAATTTTCGGGCATCCGCAATAAAATGACTCTGTTCTTGACGTGCGGCTATTTATAAGCTAGTTTTAATTATAGAATTTTTTTATTCCGGGAGTTTCCAATGGGTGAGTTATTTGGGTTTGTTGGCGGGGCGGTTTTAGTTGTTCTTTGTGTTTTGATACTTGCCGCTATCGTGGCGTTGCCGATGATGTGGATCGTGAATTACTTGTTTTCGACACACGCGCTTGTTGCGGTTTTCGGAATACCAAAGATTGGCTTTTGGAAAGCATTTTGGCTCGCGGTCTTTTTTTGGCTTGTGACCGCTAGCAGCGTTGCCATTACGCATCATGACGACAGCTCGTACAGTTACAAGCAGTAGAGGTATTTTAGGGCTTGAGGAATCAAGCTCTTTTTTTTGCCTAAATATCATATTTTTGCTATTGTTCTTCCGATGAAATATATCATTCCAGCGTTTCTTTTAGCGGGCGCGTTTGTTTCTGTGAATGCGGTTTTTGCCCCTGCCGGAGGGAGTGCTTCACCGATCACGGTGGTGGTGATCGGCGATGTGATGCTCGGTCGGAGTGTTGAGGGGCTTTCTCTGGCACATGGCTTCGACTATCCTTTTCGCCATACGGCGGATATTTTCTCCGGCGCGGATGCGGTGTTCGCGAATCTTGAAGGACCGGTTCCTTTGGTGCACGAACGGACACCCGCATACTCGTTTCGTTTCTCTTTTCGTCCGGAAAGCATACGCGCTCTTTATGGTGCAGGTGTGAATGTCGTGACGCTTGCGAATAATCACGCGGTTGATTTCGGCGAAGAGGGGTATTCAAACACGGTTGCGGAACTTGCGAAAGAGGGGATTGGTTTTACCGGTCATCCGGTAAGAATCGGCGAAGACCTCGCTTTTACAAAAACGATACGCGGACGCGAACTGCGCTTTCTCGGACTGAACGATACGTATCATCCGATAAATATCAACGAAGCAAGCGCTTTTGTCCGGGATTCTAAAAAAGACGGCGCATTCGTAATCGTCGCCGTACACTGGGGGGAAGAATACCAAAACGTTTCCAACGAAAGACAGCAGCGGTTAGGACGCGCGCTCGTTGATGCCGGTGCGGATGCGGTCATCGGGCACCATCCGCACGTGGCGGAAGAAATAGAGATGTATCGCGGCAAGCCGATTTTTTACTCGCTCGGGAATTTTATTTTCGACCAGTATTTTTCAGAAGAGACGCAACAAGGGCTCGCGGTCAAAATTGCGATAGGCGACAGGAGCGTTTTATACGAAGTCATTCCGGTTGATTTGCATAAAAGCCAGCCGAAGAAGGATACAAAGGAAACTTCGCGATTTTTTACCGTTCCATTGTAATCTCATGTGGAAATGAGTATAATTTCAAGTAATGTTTGAACAAAACAGTCAAGCTCGGCATGAGGAGCTGGTGAAGATGTTCTGCGATTCCGACCAGAGCCTGTGCGAATATAAAGAGCCTTGCGATCATTGCCGCGTGGGAATCGCGGCGCGCGTACTCGGGTCTATTTTGGTCGGCGCGGGAAATCTGTTTTACGGTAAGGATCCTTCTTACGGGAAGTTCAAGGCGGTCGAAGTCATTGCGCGCATACCATATCAATCATGGGAGGTCGCTTCGTATACGTTTTTGACCGCGTTTTATTCCAACGAAGAAAAAGCGATAGAGCTTTCCAAAACTTCCGCATTCAGCCGCATTGCGCAGGATAATGAAACCATGCACGTGGTCGTGATAAGCCAGATTGTGAAGCGCGAGGGAGGGAGCAGGTTTATTCTCCACACGCTCGTGCCGCTCATTTTTTCTTTCTTCTACTTTTGGGCAATCTTTTTTCTCTATTTTCTCAGTCCGCGTTCCGCGCTCGAATTGAATTACCTCTTTGAGGATCACGCTTTTGAACAATACGACCTTTTTTTGAAACAGCAAGGCGACAAGCTGAAAACAAAACCGGTGTCGAGTAAATTTTTGGATTTTTACGGGCGGCATGTTGCAAATGAATATGATCTCTTTCTTTCTATTCGGAACGACGAAATCATTCATCGCAACAGTTCCATCCGTCGCGCCATGACTTTGTATAAAGGGTAAAAAAGAATATACTTAAACGGTATGAGTTAATTTTCTATTTTTATGACCCAAGAAACCACAACCAAACCCGCAATCAAACCGGAGAGCCAAAAATCTTCTCCGAAAGATGTTTTTATGCATTTGCTCATGATAGCGACTTTGTATGTGAGCACATTCTCTTTTATTTCGCTCTGGTTTGACTACATCAATTTCCTTTTTCCCGATCCGCTGAATTACTATTATCAGGGGATTCTTGACGGCATTTTGTGGTCTACGGCAATGCTCATCGTTGTCTTCCCCGTGTATCTTTTGGTTTCCCTGCTTATCGCAAAAGATGCCGCGATGGAGCCGGAGAAGCATGAGATTCGCGTGCGGAAGTGGCTCGTCTACCTGACGCTCTTCCTCGCCGCTATTGCCATCATCGTCGACGTAGTGACGCTCGTGTATAATTTTCTCTCCGGCGAACTTTCAGCGAAGTTCTTCCTCAAGATTCTTGTGGTCTTGGTCGTCGCGGGGGCTGTGTTCGGTTACTATCTCTGGGACGTGAAAAGATCTGTGGGACAGTCCTTATTGGCAAGCACGCTTCCGCGAATGCTCGCTTGGATTGTTTCCGCTGCGGTTCTCGGAAGCGTCATTACCAGTTTTTTCTTGGTCGGTTCGCCAGCCCATCAGCGGGATGTTCGGATGGACAACAAGCGCATAAACGATCTGCAAATGCTGCAAAGCCAAACTATCAATTACTGGCAGCAGAAAGAAAAACTTCCGACAAGTCTTGCCGATCTGGAAGATAGCATCAGCGGTTTTGTACCGCCCGTCGATCCGGAAACCGGCGCCGCTTACGAGTATATAATGAAAGACTCCTTGGTTTTCGATCTGTGTGCGACCTTCAAGACAGAAAGCGTCGGTACCGATACGACAGGCAGATATTCCAAACCTCTGCCCATTGGGTTTTCCGGAGACCCATACAGCGAGAATTGGTCGCACAGCGCCGGGCGCGCCTGCTTTACCCGCACTATTGACCCGGAACTCTACAGGATTAATAAACCTATGCCGGTAATGGTTCGGTAAACATGGGACATGAATCATAAAACAAAAAACAGCCCGCAGAGTGCGGGCTGTAAATTTTTCTTCAGATCGCGTATAATGATTTCAGGTTCTTTTTTCAAGGAGTTACAGAGAGGTGAAATATGAAATTTCAATTATGTACTTGCGGGTATCCTCCGTTCATCCACGGTCATTTTTTTGACGAAAATGGTCCGTACTTGTCAGGCAAAGGCTTGGAGCATCTTTCAGACAACTTCTTCTGTCAAGAAGAGGCATGGTCATTCATTCAGGAAGCTTTTGGTTTCGGGAAAATTACCGAATCGGAGGCAAAGATGCTTAAAAAGGATGCGGTTTTGTTGGCGCTTCCGTTCAAGCTTCCTCCAGACGTTGAAGAGTACAAAAAACAAACTCCGGAATCGGATGCGAAACTTCTGTGAGACGTCATGAAAGGAGTGAGAAAGATTCACAGGATAACCCTTCATTAAGGGTCGCAGTATGTTTAAAGCTTCAGGGTATTCATTCAAGCGCTCGTGACGCGGAAGTATCTTCCGCGTCATTCTTTTTTGACATCATTTTATTTTTGGTGTATATTGGGAAAACAATCTCGGGAGCGGGATTTTTTTAATACTATGGAGATCAGAAATATAGCAATAATAGCCCACGTCGACCACGGGAAAACCACTCTGACCGACGCCATCATGCGCCAGACCGGCGAATTCGTCGAAGGCATGAGCATGGATACGAACGCACTCGAAAAAGAGCGCGGTATTACCATTTATTCTAAAAACACGGCGGTGTCCTACAAAGGGACGAAGATCAACATTGTGGATACTCCTGGGCATGCCGACTTCGGTTCGGAGGTTGAGCGCGTGCTCCGCTCAATCGATTCGGTGCTTTTGATCGTAGATGCGCAAGAAGGACCGATGCCTCAGACGCGGTTTGTGCTCAAAAAATCTCTCGAACTTGGACTCAAGCCCATTGTGGTGATTAATAAAATTGACAAGCCGGCGGCGGATCCCAACCGCACGGAAGAACAGGTACTTGAACTTTTTTGGGATCTCGGGGCGAACGAAGAGCAGTGCGACTTTACCGTGGTATATGCCATCGGGCGCGAGGGGGTGGCAAAAATGAAACTGGACGACGAATCAAAAGACCTTTCCCCCCTTCTTGATACCATTCTTGCGGTTGTCCCGCCCGCTCCCTCCGACACATCTCTCCCGCTTCGCGCACAGCCGTTCAATCTCGGATATGATAATTTTCTTGGGCGTCTCGCCGTCATGCGTGTATATGAAGGAGTGATCCGCGCCGGCGACACGGTCTATGCGAAAAACCCCGATGGCGGAGTCCATAGCGGAAAAGTGGTAAAATTGTTTTCTTTCAAAGGTACCGGACGAGAAGAAGCCGCACAAGCTGAAGCGGGAGACATCGTCATGATGGCGGGTTTGCCGGAAATTTACATCGGTGAAACAGTCTGCATGTCCTCCGACACAGAAGCGCTTCCTGCAATCAAGGTAGACGACCCGACCATCGCACTCAATTTTCTCGTCAATAATTCTCCGTTCGCGGGGAGAGAAGGGAAGTTCGTTACTTCGCGCCAGATTCGCGAGCGCCTCGAAAAAGAACTCGAAATAAATGTCGGACTCCGTATTGATTTTTCCGCAACGGACAGTTTTCGCGTGTATGGACGCGGCGAGCTTCACATCTCCATCCTGCTTGAAAATATGCGGCGGGAAGGGTACGAGCTTCAGGTTTCTCAGCCACAGGTCATTATTAAAGACATCGACGGCGTGAAGAGCGAGCCGTTCGAGGAGATCACGATTGATATACCGAATGAATTCCAGGGCGTGGTTATTGAAAAGATGGGCGCGCGCGCGGCAATGCTTACCGGTATGAAACAACACGAGAATACTTCTCGCATGACTTTCGAGGGTCCAACGCGCGGTCTTCTTGGCTACCGTAATCAATTCATCATCGATACAAAAGGCAACGGCATCATGGCGGGGCGAGTCATCGGTTTCCGTCCGTATGCGGGCGAGATAAAGAAGCGCGCCGTCGGATCGATGGTCTCGATGATCACCGGAAAAGCCGCCGGCTATGCGCTTTGGAATTTGCAAGACCGCGGCATCCTCTACATCGGTCCCGCAACGGAAGTCTATGAAGGCATGGTGCTCGGCAATACTTCAAAGGGCGAAGAGATGACCGTGAACCCCGTAAAAGGAAAGAATCTCACGAACGTCCGCTCCTCCGGAAACGACGAGGCTATCACTCTCGTACCGGCGTACACGCTCACCATCGAGCGCGGACTTGAAGTCATGGCGGAAGACGAATACTTGGAAATCACTCCGAAGAGCGTGCGTTTGCGAAAGCAGGGGTTGACGGATATTGATCGCGCGAGAATGAAGCGGGGAGGATAAAATAACCCCTTTCGGCACATTGCCGAAAGGGGTTATGAATTTACCGCTGCATATCTTTGAAATTACGCAGAGACTCGGACTTATCATCCGGGTCAAGCATGACCTCGATGATGAACGGCTCGTCTCTTCGAAACGCCCGGAACAGTGCGTGTTCAAACTCGCGCGGCGTTTCCACGCGGCAGTCCGGATGGAAATCAAGCGGTTTCCACATCAGTGAGTCTGCGCCTTTCCCTTTTTCCGTTTCTTTGTTCTCGCCGCCGAATTGCCGCATCATTGACCATCCGCGATTGTTCAAAATGACGATAATAGGGCGGGTTTCGGTGAGGCTGAAAGAATATACTTCTCCCATCGCGAATGCTCCATCACCGACGAGTACCAGAGGTCTTTTCCCCGTTGCGTGTTCAAGCCCGATACAGCCCGTAAAGACCCCCATCGCGGCGAAGTTCGATGTGTAGGTGATCTGCGTCAAGCCCGGTAGAATTCCGAGAGCGATAAGCATGGGATCGCCAACATCGAAAACGAGAGGCATATCTTTATCCGCCAGAAAGCGACCGACAATCGGAGCTATGTCGGCGACGGTAATCGGATCATTTCCATCACTCTTTTTCTGTGAGACGATCCATTGGGTATCACGGTCATGTACCCACGACGAGAGCGGCGCTTTGGTTTGCTCAAAGCAAAAATTCGACATCTCTGTCAAACGCTTCAGCAGGTATGCCTGTGCTTTCGCATTGCACTGCCAGAGCCACTCGTCGGTAACCTCTCCTCGTATGGGGTCAATAACGATTTTTGCCTCCGGGAGCTTTACGGTTTTAAGTTGGAGCGCATAGTTGAGGTCGGTATCCAGAAGTCCGACAACAATGAGATCTGAATGTTCGGTGATCTTTCGTACGTCCGGCGGCACGCTCGCGGGACCGTCGTAGGTTCCGAGAAAGAGCGGATGGTCGGGAGGAAATCCTCCGTAACCATTGAATGCCGCAACAACCGGGAGGTTCAATTTTTCAGCAAAAGCGACAGTTTCTTTCAGAAGTCCGAAGCTCGCCAAGGCATGTCCGGTAAATAAGAGAGGATGCGTCATTTCGGAAAGAATCCGCTGCATTATCGGCAAGATTTCCACATCCACCCACTCTTTTTGTTGCGGCACCATCGGGATATGTCCGTATGACAGTATCACATCTTCATTCGTGTAGGATATTTCCTTGTCCCACATATCCGCAGGCATGCCGATATATACCGGGAGACGGTCACTCGCCGCTTTTCCGATCATCGTCGCTATGTTTCTTGCTGCCGTTTTTAGATTGGTGATGCTTTTTGTCCGGCGGTCGGTCAGTTTTACCGCGAACAGCTGCCGTTGATCATCAAATTTGTTGAGCCGTGTTTGATGATGGTGGAGTATGCCGTAATTGCCGTTCCGGAATTCCATACTCGGCTCTCCTCCTATAAGGATAAGAGCGGAGCTGTGAAGAATTCCTTCATCAGTCGGACCGAGAACCTTATTTGCTCCGGCATTGTAGGTAAAATACACGGCTCCTACATTTTGTATTCGACCATACACCTCCGCAGACCATCCTGCGGTTTCTTCGTCGGCGCACATAAAGTGGTCGATTTTTCCAAAGGTATTGAGTTCGTTTCGGATACCCGTAATAGCATCCCCCGGAACGCCGTATATGTGTTTTGCCCCGCTCTGATACAGGCACTCAAGCAGGAATTGCCCCACGGTGGCGGTTTGCTTATTCATCTTTTCACCTCATTTCAAAGTTAATGAATCTTGGGCAGTTATACCATAAAGCATGCAAAAAGGGAAGTTTTGTGCTAGAGTAGTTCCATGCTTATAGACGATGTCACCATACGAATAAAAGCGGGGCGCGGCGGCAAGGGTGCGGTTGCTTTTCAAAAGATCAAATTCGCACACGGTCCTACCGGCACTTCCGGCGGCAAAGGCGGGAGCATTTTTGTCGAGGGCGTATCCGAACTCTCCGCCCTGCATCAGTTTCGATTCTCGAAAGACATAACCGCCGAGGATGGAGAGAATGGGCGCGGTCAGTTTCGCGACGGGGCGGACGGGAAAGACAATATCTTGAAAGTTCCGGTCGGGACGGTTATTCATTTTTTTGACAGCGGGGAAGACAAAGAAGTCGTGAAGGTTGGAGAAAAGATCTGCATCGCGCGCGGCGGACATGGAGGAAGAGGAAACTTCCATTTTCGTTCTCCGACGAACACCACCCCGAAGGAGTTTGAAGAAGGAAAACCCGGAGAAGAACTCACCGTTCGTCTCGAACTCAAACTTATTGCCGATGTCGGTTTCGTCGGATTTCCGAATGCTGGGAAATCGAGCCTGCTTAACGCGCTCACGAACGCGAAACCGAAAGTTGCAAATTATCCGTTTACGACGCTTGAGCCGAACCTCGGCGCGTACTACGACCTCATTCTCGCAGATATTCCGGGGCTTATTGAAGGCGCTTCGGAGGGGAAGGGTCTAGGCGTGAAATTTCTTCGGCATATTGAACGGACGAAAGTGTTGTTTCATCTCGTATCCGCCGAAGCTGAAGATGTGGGGAAAGAATACCAAGCCACCCGCCATGAACTTGAATCGTATAATACCGCCATGCTCGCAAAACCGGAATATCTTTTTTTGAGCAAATCAGATATGCTTTCTGCTCCGGAAATAAAAAAGAAAATCACTGCACTCAAAAAATGCAACAAAAATACAGTTGCGATCTCGGTAATTGATGATGAAAGTATGAAACAGGTTAAAAAAATCCTGGAGCAGATCGAGAAAGAGAAAACATCATAAACCATCACACATGCCGCCCATAGCAAATTCTAGCATATGCTAGAATTTGCTATGGGTGAGGCATATCCGAGCGTTCTATCGGTATTGGTATTTTGTAAAAAATGAGGTACTCTTTATTGCAGTAACACAAAGGAGGTTCCGGTGAAATTTGTACAGTGCATACTTGCGGGCATGTGCTTTCTTGTTTTTTGGCTTAAAGCGAACGCTCTCGGGCTTTCTCATGAGTATGGGACATTCATTCCGATACATGATGGTAACAATTATGCGTTGAAATTCATCGTAGACCCCGGAGCCGGAAAATTTGCAAAATTTCAAGAAGTATCCATGACCGATTATGGCAATGACGGGAAAGGTGATATGGTGATTCTGTTGTATCGCAACGGCAGCAAGGAAGTATTCTTTCGGGATGAGTATGAGTTTCGGCGTTATGTCGCCGGAGAATCGGTATCAAAGAGCGTTTGCGGCGGCGATTGGTCGTCGACGATAAAATACCTCGCACACATAAACGAATGGCATTGTGCAAAAATAAATTTTTTGTACGAATTTGTTTTGTGGTGGGGTATTGACCGCGGACTTGTCGAAGCGAAAAACGGCGATTGGCAATCTCTCTCAGAGAGAATTTTACAAGGTGCGGAGAAACTGAAAAAATGAGCGGCACGTATGCCGCTCATTGTTTTTATGCATTTTTTTGCGTCAGAATTTTTTCGATGGTACGAGAGTAGCACCCATCGTTTGAACACGCGTTCGGGGGAAGATGCGTATCCGCGCAGGGGACTCTTTCTGCAAGCCCTGTCCCGTGCTGTATGCTTCCGCATGCGACACACCGGAATAGATTTCCTGATATGTATGTGAAATGACTGCTCTTGAGCCAGACGAGCAGTCCGAGAGCAAAATATATTTTCTGTATGACCTCATGGTCGCGTGTATACGTCTCTTCGCCGAGGAGTATATCTGTGAACGATACCAGATCCTTCACTTCTTTTGCCGGTTCATGCGCCGTGCATGAGGTGATCGCTCCTTCCCATGCCCATATTTCTCCAATATTGTATTGCACAAGCATATTGTTGGCGAGGATTATCTTGCGCCGGAGTCCCGGTAAAGCCGCGTCTTTTAATGAAAAGTATTTTCCGTTTACCGAAACGGCGGGTATGTCGTTAGGTACAACCATCAGATGTATATCAATAGCAGTAGTCATGGCGTCTCTCCTTTTGTAAAAAACAACCAGACCCAATGATAGCAAAGTATCGGTTTTAAGCAAGCTTTGACTTTCGTCAGTCTCTGTGTATAATAGAGCTTATGTTAAAACTTACTGTACAGGAGAGGGATGCGAAAGCGAGTCCAAAGTCTTTTCTCAAAAAAGGGCTTTTACCGGCGGTCTTTTACGGTCCGAAAGAAAAATCTCAAGCGATAGCGATGGATAAGATCGCTTTTGTAAAGGCGTGGCGCGAAGCGGGGGAATCCACTGTTATCGTCCTCGAAACGCCAAAAGGCGAGATTGAAGCGCTCGTCCGCGAGGTATCTTGCGAGCCGGTAAAAGGCGAGCCGGTCCACGTGGACTTTTATGTTCCGGAAAAAGGGAAGAAGGTGACGGTGCCGGTACCGCTTGAATTTGTCGGAATCTCCTCGGCGATCAAAGATCTTGGCGGTACGCTTGTCAAAGTGCTTCATGAGATTGAAGTCGAAGCACTGCCAAAAGACCTTCCGCATGGCATCAAAATCGATATTGCCGCATTGAAAGACTTGGATGCACAGATACTCGCACAAGATATTTCTCTTCCTGTCGGAGTCGCACTTATCACCGAACCGGAAGAAGTCGTCGCTGCGGTTTCCGTTGCTCAAGAAGAAAAAGAAGAAACAGGTCCGATCGATATTTCCACTATTGAAGTTGAGAAGAAGGGCAAGAAAGAGGAGGAAGGGAAAGAATAGTAAAAGAAAAACGCTTCGCCGAGATGGCGAAGCGTTTTGTTTGAGCAGGCAAATTGCGGTTATTCTGTGCAGGGGTGACTGCCAACAATTTTAAGGACGCAGCTCGGGCGGATCGGAGGCGCTTTTTCGCCCTCAACTTTTCCTTCTTCGCCCCATTCGATGGCGAGGGTGCCGTCACCGCGGAAGCGATGGACAGGGGGTGGCAGGTAAATATGCTGCGGATTGGAAATTTCAAAGGTCTGCAATAGACAGATAAAAGTATATCATTTTATACATATTTTGTCAATATCCCCGCATGTTTTCTTTCGTGATACAATTCTTTCATGAGAAAAACATATTCTCTCTTTTTTATTTCGGCTCTTTTCGCCGCTGTTTTGGCGGGAATGAGCGCGTCGGTTTCTGCGCAGTCTGCCGCAAACGCGCAAGCAGACGCGCACAAAGCGGAGCTGGAAGCGAACCTGGCGGAGCTTGAAAAAGAAATTGCAGAGAAAAATCTGCTGCTGCAAGGCAAGCAGAAAGAGCGTGTCTCGCTTGAGCGAGATGTCGCTATTCTGGAAACGCAGATCACCAAAGCCAAACTTTTGATCAAAACGAGGGACATCACCATCTCCAAGCTCGGGGGAGACATTACCAACAAAACGATCGTCATAGACGATCTTTCCAAAAAAATAGGCCGAGAACAAGAATCCCTTGCACAGCTTCTGCGAAAAACCAACGAAGTCGACCAATCTTCCGTGGTCGAGATGCTCTTGTCGAAAAAGAACCTCTCGGATTTTTTCCTCGACATCGATTCTTTCACTTCAATAAAAGGAGCGCTCCGCGATTCGCTCCTTGCTATTGCTGAAGCCAAAGGGCAGACGGAGGAAGAGAAAGCGGCGCTTGAAGAAAGCCGCCGAAAAGAAGCGGACGCAAAAGCCGATCTTGAAGCGCAAAAACGCGCCGTACAGAAGAATGAAGGAGAAAAAAACAAACTCTTGTCCATTACCAAGAACAAAGAAAAAGAGTATAAAAAAGTACTTGATGAAAGGAAAGCGCGCGCGGCGGAAATACGCGCGGCGCTTTTCGCCTTGCGCGATAGCGGCGAGATACCGTTCGGTCGCGCGTACGAATATGCCCTCGTCGCGTCACAGAAGACCGGCGTGCGCCCGGCATTTATTCTCGCCATATTCAGCCAAGAATCAAGTTTCGGAAAAAACCAAGGATCGTGCTATCTAAAAGATAGCAGTACCGGCGGCGGGGTAGGCGCGAACACCGGACGGGCATTCGCTAAAGTCATGCACCCGACGCGCGACGTGCCGCCGTTCTTAGAACTTACGAGAGCTCTCGGGCGCGATCCCTTTGCTACCCGCGTGTCGTGTCCGCAGGAGGTCGGGTGGGGCGGTGCAATGGGTCCTGCGCAATTCATTCCGTCCACTTGGGTCGGGTTACAGGATACTATCGCCGCCGCCTTGGGGGTCAGTCAGACGGATCCGTGGAACCCGCGCGATGCCTTCATGGCGGCTGCGCTCTATTTGCGCGATCTTGGTGCCGCAGGCGGAGGGTATTCGAACGAGCGCGATGCGGCGTGCCGATATTTTTCGGGCAGCAAATGCAGTAAATCGTCATTCGTCGCCGGTTACGGAAATTCCGTTATCGCCAAAGCGACGAATATCCAGGAGAATATGATCGATCCGCTGCAGAATTTGTAATTTTGCCATTCTTGTTCCGTTTGATATACTGAAAGCAATGGAGGCAACAGATACTACATCAGGGATGGAACGAATCAAAGAAATTGAGGAATTGATGCTCTCCCCCGACTTTTGGCAGGACAAGACAAAAGCGAAAGAACTGGTCAAAGAACTGAATGAACTGAAGGAATCAGCCAGAGAAGGAGGCGGAGGAGGAAAATATGACCGAGGTTCCGCCATCATCACCATTTTTTCCGGAGCCGGGGGCGATGATGCGGAAGATTTTTCATCGATGCTTTTTCGCATGTACGACAAATACACCGCCGGGCGCGGCTGGGGTCTGAATATTCTTCATCGGAACGAGAACGATCACGGCGGATACCGCAACCTCACCTTCGAGGTGGCGGGGAAAAATGCCTATGGAACACTGAAGAACGAATCCGGCGTGCACCGACTCGTGCGAATATCGCCGTTCAATGCGAAAAAGCTCCGGCACACTTCGTTTTCAATGGTTGAAGTGATTCCGAAGTTTGACAAGACTGAAAAGATAGATATTCCTGAGGATGAGTTAAAAATCGAATTTATGAGGTCAAGCGGCGCGGGAGGGCAGAACGTGAACAAGCGCGAGACGGCGGTGCGCATCGTCCATATCCCGACCAAACTTTCCGCGCATGTTGATTCGGAACGCTCTCAAATACAGAATAAAGAAAAAGCCCTTGAGATACTTTCCGGAAAATTGTATAAAATAAGAGAAGACGAACGGAAAAGCAAAGAGGCGGGGCTATACGTCAGTAAGACCACGGAAATAGAATGGGGCAATCAAATACGCTCATATGTCCTTCATCCGTACAAAATGGTAAAAGACCACCGCACGAATGTGGAAACGAGCAAAGTGGATGCCGTACTTGAAGGCGGGGAGATCGGGGAATTTATCGCGGCGGAGCGGACGCTCGGGTAAGGGATTTACTTTCCTTCGCTTCCTTTGTTTTTCTCTGGTATAATGGAAAAATTGCGGAACAAAACACGAAACATAAAACATGGAACAAGTTTGGCGGATGTTGGTTTATGTTTCATGATTTATAGCCTATGATTTACTTCGACAAAATAACAAAAAAATATCAGAACGATTCGCTCGCTCTTCATGATGTCACTTTTTCCATTTCTCACAGCGAATTTGTTTCAATCGTCGGGCATTCGGGGGCGGGGAAGACGACGCTCTTGAAGCTCCTTCTTGCCGAAGAACATCCGACTGAAGGGTCCGTGTTTTTCGAGTCCGTGAATGTCCATGCGCTGCGCAGGGCGGAAGTCACGAAGCTCCGCCGCCGGATCGGCATGATCTTTCAGGATTTTCGTCTTTTGCCCGACAAAACGGTGTATGAAAATATCGCTTTTGCCATGGAAGCGGCGGGGCGAAGCGACGAAGAAATCGCATTTGATGTGCCGCATGTCCTAGAGCTCGTTGATCTAACCAGGAAGATTTGGGATTTTCCCGGACAGCTCTCCGGCGGAGAAAAACAGCGCGTTGCTATCGCGCGCGC
Organism: uncultured Candidatus Saccharibacteria bacterium; assembly: GCA_964428135.1. GTDB lineage: Bacteria > Patescibacteriota > Minisyncoccia > Phycocordibacterales > CAIJYI01 > CAIJYI01. The sequence goes on from CAYRXD010000020.1 coordinate 16,143, forward strand.
CATCGTGAATCAGCCGGATATTATCATCGCCGACGAGCCGACGGGAAATCTTGACCCCGTGAATACTTACGAGATAGTGCAAATACTGAAGAAAGTGAACGACATCGGCACAACGGTAATTCTCACCACGCACAATAAAGGCATTATCGACATTCTTGGTAAGCGCGTTATTACCATGGAAGGCGGAAAGATCATTCGTGACGACCAAACGGGAAAGTATGTGTTATAGTAAGTATAAGGGGTAAGTATAAGTATATGGGGCGACGGTCATTCCGTATACAATATACATATACATTTCCCATATACACCAACTTATGTTCTGGCTCACCTCAAAAAGAATAATACGCACAGGCTTCCTCAGTTTTTGGAGGAACAGTTTTGTGTCGCTTTCATCTATCCTTGTGATGACGGTCACGCTTTTCACTATCGGATCTTTGGTGTTTACGAGCGTCATACTGGAATCCGTCCTCGCCGACCTGAAAAGCAAAGTTGACGTAAATGTCTATTTCGTTGTGTCGGCAAGCGATGACGATATATCGAAAGTGCGTTCCGATTTGCAAAAAATGCCGGAAGTTGCGAACATAAACTATACTACTCGCGATCAGGCAATCGCTGAATTTCGAGAGAAGCATAAAGACGACTACCTGACGCTTCAGGCGCTTGAGGAATTGAAGGATAATCCGCTCGGTGCGAGGCTTTCCATTGTCGCAAAAGATCCTTCGCAGTATGAGTCCATTGTGAAATCGCTTGAAGATAAAAGCGCGCTGTCTTCGTCCGGTTCAAGCGTGATCGACAAAGTGAATTATCGCCAGAATAAGGTTGTTATCGACCGGCTAACGTCGATTATTGTCGGCGCCAAGCGGCTGGGCGCGGCGCTTGCAGGAGTCTTGATACTCGTATCCCTTCTGATCACGTTCAACACCATACGCCTTGTAATCTATATGTCGCGCGAAGAGATCGCCGTGATGAAGCTCGTGGGCGCAAGCAACATGTATATTCGCGGACCGTTCGTCGTCGGCGGCATGATTTACGGACTTATCTCGGCGCTTATCGCTATGGCGATCTTCTATCCCGTGACGCTCTGGTTTGGAGGCACGACCACGGAATTCTTCGGCGGGGTGAACCTCTTTGAATACTACGTCACGCACTTCTTCGAAATGTTTTTGCTTTTACTCGGGACAGGTGCGATTCTTGGGGCGATATCGAGTTTTCTGGCGGTGCGGAAGTACTTGAAAGTATAAAGTTGAAAGTTTGCTCCGGTAAAAAGTAAACGCCCCTTTCGGGGCGTTTTTTGTTTAGCGTGTTTTAGAGTTTTTACTCTACTAACGTAAAAGTTTTCAGCTTTTCGTCCGCCGCCGTTTCCAGGGGACTTCCGGACTTTGATTTTGCCCATACCCACTCGACAGCGGTGCGTTCGTCGCCGAAATTATCAAGTGTGAATTGCAGGATGTTTTCCGCTTCACGCCAAGCCTCGCGTTCTTCCTCGCTTGTCGGCGGAGCCGCAAGACAGGCTCGCTTCTCTTTTTCGAATGCCGCTTGTGCGGCTTCAAGACTTTTGAAATTTAGACTGTTCATTTTTACCTCATTGTTCGTGTTTGCGGCGAGCAATTTTTTTCTTCGCCGCCTTTGTTGTCGCTTGTCTCCTTTGGTACGCGCTCACCGCGACGAAGCCTTCATATTCCTCTGTGCAGAGTCCCCGCCATCTCTCAAGAGCTTTTTGTTCCCCTGAACTGCCGTGCACTGTCTCATGAAACGAAACCTCGGCGTGTTCAAGTTCTGTTTTACACAACGCTCTCCAGCATTCCGGCTTTTTTGTCGGTCATAATTGCAATCCCTGTTCCCATTGTCCGACGCGGCTTGCGACGAAACTGTCTTTAGGCACCGATTCCCAAAGGAACAGGTGTGCCGCTCTTGTTTTGAAGTTTTTGAAAACGTAGAGGAAAAGTTTATTCATTTCCTTGGACATTTCCTTTTTTTCCTTTGGATCCGTTGTCATAGTCGCCTCCATGGAGATTTTTTCATAAACGGCAATAGCCGCGTCGAGAGTTTGAATTGTGGTTACATCTATTATTGTAGCCATACTTTTCTCCTGTCAAGGTCAGTCGGTTCAAATTTCATGATAGCATTGTATATAATAGTTGTCAACATTCCTCGTGGCAAGCAAATATGCCATAATGGGAAAGAAAATTAATACATTATTTTTTATGACCACAAAAACCGCAACCGCGAAGCCAAAAAAGACTCAAGCAAAAACGAAAGCACGAAAATATATCTTCATCGTCGGCGGAGTCATGTCGGGCGTTGGAAAAGGGGTGACGACTTCTTCCATCGGCGCCATTTTGAAAGCCCGCGGTTTTTCCGTCACTGCGATCAAGATTGACCCCTACATCAACGTTGATGCGGGCACCATGAACCCCACCGAACACGGCGAGGTTTTTGTTTTGAACGACGGGTACGAAACGGATCAGGACATGGGGAACTACGAACGGTTTCTGAATATCTCGCTTTCTTCCGACAACTACATGACGACAGGGCGCGTGTATCTTTCCGTCATCGAAAAAGAGCGCAATTTGAAGTACAAAGGAAAGTGCGTGCAAGTCGTGCCGCACATCCCTCTGGAAATTATCGGGCGCATTGAGAAAGCCGCGGAAAAAGCGGACGCGGATATTACCGTCATTGAAATCGGCGGGACGGTGGGGGAGTACGAGAACATTCTTTTCCTTGAAGCCGCCCGCATGATGGAACTCCGCTCGCCCGACGATGTCGCTTTCGTGATGGTGTCGTACCTCCCGATTCCGGGACAGCTCGGCGAAATGAAAACGAAACCCACCCAGCACGCGGTCCGCGCCTTAAACTCAAACGGCATCCAGCAAAACGTCATCATCGCGCGGGCAA
>CAYRXD010000021.1:0-18784 GCA_964428135.1 uncultured Candidatus Saccharibacteria bacterium
CTCATCGGCATTTCCGATTCCGTGCGCGAGTCATCCAAAAAGACGATAATGGAATTAAAAAAGCTCGGCATTGAAACGGCGATGATAACGGGGGACAACAAAACCACGGCGGAAGCGGTGGGCGCATTGCTCGGTATTGATAGGGTATTCGCGGAAGTTTTGCCGGAAGACAAAGCGAGCTATGTGAAAAAACTGCAAGACGAAGGGAAATTCGTCGCGATGGTTGGGGACGGCGTGAACGATGCGCCCGCACTTGCGCAATCAAACATCGGCATCGCCATCGGTGCGGGAACGGACGTGGCGATTGAAACGGCAAGCATCGTCCTCATGAAATCAGACCCCTACGACATCGTCGCGGCAATTCGCTTGAGTAAAGCGACGGTGCAAAAAATGAAGCAAAATCTTTTCTGGGCGGCAATCTACAACATCCTCGCCATCCCCGTCGCCGCCGGAGTTTTCTACACTTCTCTCGGCTGGTCCCTCCGCCCCGAAATCGCCGCGCTTCTCATGTCCGCCTCGTCCATTATCGTCGCGACGAACGCGGTGCTGTTGAAGCGGGTGGAAGGGAGATTAAAGGTGTAGTAAAGCAAATACTTTTTTGCAATTTCACAAAATTGGAGTAAGCTAAAAAAGTAGAAATAATACAATTTCTAAAAAATTATGCCAATACTGTCGCCAAACCCCGCCATAAAAGATTTTCAAAAATACGTTGAAGAGCTTGAAGCTGAACGCGGTTTTCAAAATCAAAATACGATTCAAAAATGCCTGCTTCTCGGAGAGGAGGTTGGGGAGTTATTTAAGGCGATTCGGAAAAACGAAGCCGGACTTCGCGTGGATAATGCCTCGAAAATCGGAACTATTGAAGAAGAGCTTGCCGATATTCTTATTTATCTTTTTGCCATCGCCAACCGACACGCCATTGATTTGGAAAAAGCCTTTCGAGAAAAAGAAGAGAAAAATAAAACAAGGACGTGGAAGTAGGTTTTGTCTTTGGCGGTTCTTTATCCAAAAACCACCAATATAGCTAATTCTAGCATATGCTAGAATTAGCTATATTGGTGGTTTTGCACAGGGTACGCAGAAAAAAAGTTTTAGGATGATATAATGAATACATGTGTTTCTCCGCAACGGCAAGTTTCATAGCGGGTACCGCGCTTTCCGCGACGGGGGCGGTGACTTTGCATAAGGCGAAAACGAAGAGCGAAATTCCATTCGCATCCATTCCGCTCCTGTTCGGAATCCAGCAGATTTTTGAAGGTTTTGTGTGGCTCTCTTTTTCTTTTGCGAACCCGATATGGAATTCAGTGTTCTCTCACGGGTTTCTTTTTTTCGCCTATATTCTCTGGCCGGTATTTGTACCTTTTTCGGTGCGGTTGCTTGAACCGGACATTTCCCGCAAAAAGCTGCTTTCCGTCTTTGAAGTTGCCGGAGTTTTGGTGAGTTTGTACTTTTTGTTCTTTCTTGTCTCTCATCCGGTCGTATCAAGCGTGGTGAACAAAAGCATAGTCTATGTGCTTTCCATACCGTACGGTTTTGCGGTAACGAGTCTGTATGTTCTGGTGACCTGCGGGAGCCTGCTTTTTTCAAGCCGGAAAATAGTAAACATATTCGGAATCCTCTCGGCGGTATCTTTTGCGGCGGCGTACTATTTTTATACGGTCGCACTGGTATCGGTCTGGTGTTTTTTTGCCGCGGTTTTGAGTGCCGTGATTTACTTTTATTTAACACAGAAGGCGGTTTGACTCGGGTTCGAGTGTATAGTATTCTCCATCACAGGTCTGCTGATAAAGATATGTTTTGTCGGCGGGTTCTTTTCACAATTTTTACAGGTGTTCCTTTATGGATACTCAGTATAAAGTAAGCGCCAAAACGGCGGATTTTCTCAATGCGGAGCAGCGTATGCCCATCGGTATGTGTTGGCACACTGCGCGATCCGGCAAAACTTTTCCCGTTATCAATCCGGCGGACGAGCAAGTTCTCGCACAGGTGCCATGCGGCGACAAGGAAGATATTGATATTGCCGTGAAATGCGCGCGGCTGGCTTTTGAAAAAGGTCCGTGGTCAAAAATGAAACCCTCCGAACGCGGTCGGCTGTTGTGGAAACTCGCCGACTTGATTGAGTCGCATGCGGGACAGTTTGCCGAGATCGAATCGCTCGATAACGGCAAACCGAAAAGCGTGGCGCTTGCGGTTGATGTCCCGCTTTCGGCGGATATTTTCCGCTATATGGCGGGGTTTGCGACAAAGCTCGACGGGAGTGTCAGAGAATTTGATTCTGATTTTTTATCAGTCATTCGTCGCGAACCGATTGGCGTAGTGGGGCAAATTATTCCATGGAACTTTCCGCTCCTTATGGCGGCGTGGAAACTCGCTCCGGCGCTGGCGACGGGGTGTACGGTCGTCTTGAAGCCGGCGGAACAAACGCCGCTCTCGGCGCTGTACTTGGACAGATTGATCCGGGAAGCCGAATTTCCTGCCGGCGTGGTGAATATCGTCACCGGCTACGGACATACGGCGGGCGCGGCTCTTGCAGCGCATCCGGATGTGGACAAGGTTGCTTTCACGGGCTCAACTGAAGTGGGGAGGCGGATCGTTCTCTCTGCGGGAGAGAGCAACTTGAAAAAAATCTCGCTCGAACTCGGCGGCAAATCTCCGAATATCATTTTCCCCGATGCGGATCTTGACCGTGCGATACCCGGTGCGGCGAATGCCATCTTCTTTAATCATGGTCAGTGCTGCTCGGCGGGTTCGCGGCTTTACGCGCACAAGAGCGTCTTTGATAAAGTCGTGGCAGGCGTGGCGGATATTGCGAAAAATATTCGGCTTGGACATGGACTTGATTCGGCAACGGATATGGGGCCGCTCGTCTCCGAAGAACAGTTTCGTACGGTTTATGGTTACGTTCAGTCGGGTGTGGCGTCAGGTGCGGAAGTGGTATGCGGGGGAGCGTCTCTCGTCGGCAAGTGTTTTATGAAGCCAACCATACTTACGAACGTCGCCGAAGATATGAAAGTGGTTCGCGAAGAGATCTTCGGACCGGTAGTTACAGTCATGCCGTTTGACGACATCAATGACGAGATCGCCGGAATTGCGAGAGCGGCGAATAGCACGAGGTATGGTCTCGCGGCGGGTATCTGGACAAAAGACCTCGCGAAGGCGCAGCTGCTTGCGAGAGTGATAAAAGCCGGTACGGTGTGGATCAACTGCTACAACGTGTTCGATGCAGCGCTTCCGTTTGGCGGGTACAAAGAATCCGGCTGGGGTCGCGAGATGGGGCATGAAGTACTGGATCTCTATACGCAGACAAAAGCCATCACTATGTGTTTGAAGTAAAAGGATCATGAGCGCCCCATTTGGGGCGCTTTACTTACATGGTTCTTTGTGGTATAAATAAAAGCGGTTTTAACTTTGACAGAAGGGGGACTTATGCAGTCCATTTTACCAACGAACTTATATTTCCCGAAAGGGTTTTTGTGGGGCGCAGCCACCGCTTCGTATCAGGTGAGCGGCTGCGATAATACGAATTGGGCTTTCTGGGAAAGATCAGAAAAGCGTCTTGCCGGCATCAGCGCTTCCGGCGAACTTGAAAAGCACGGTCTCGGAAATTTCATCTGCGGGAACGCGCGCGAACATGACAAGCGGTTTCGCGAGGATTTTTTACTTGCGAAATTTCTCGGACACAATGCCGCGCGGTTTGGCGCGGAACCGGCGAATATCATGCCTCGGAAAAATATTTTTGACGAATACTGGCTCGCCTTATATGCAGAGATGGTTCGGTATGCAAAAGCGCAGGGTATCACGCCGGTTTTCAATCTGTGGCATTGGACCATTCCAATCTGGTGGGAAGAGGAAGGCGGATGGGCAAGTCCTCGCGCGGCGGACTACTTTGCGGCGTACGTCGAAAAAGTCGTCGAGGCGCTCGGCGACGAAGTAACCTACTGGACGGTTCTCAACGAAACGAATGTCTTCGCCGGTTTGTCGTATCGGTGGGGACAGTGGCCGCCGCAGATGACCGATGAAGCGGTTGCGGATACGGTGACAGAACACCTTATCGAAGGACACAGAAGGGCGTACGAGATTATAAAAAACCGCAATCCGAACGCGCAAGTCGGCATCGCGCAAAATTTAACATGGAACGAAATGGAAAAAGAAACACTCGGTCATTTGGCTGAAAAAAACAGAAAGGATAAAGAATGGAATTGGGCGTTTCTTGACCGCATCCAAGATTGCATGGACTTCGTCGGCATGAATCATTACGGGCGGAACGATTTTGTTCGCGGCAACGGAAGCGACATTCTCTCGGACATGGGATGGGAACTCTATCCGGAAGCGATTTATCATATTCTCATGGAAACGTACAAACGGTACGGCATGCCGATTCTTATTACCGAGAACGGTTTGGCTGACGCGGAAGATATGCGCCGCGGATGGTTCATTTTTGAGACATTGAAATGGGTGCACAAAGCAATCGAAGACGGCGTTCCGGTGTTCGGATACCTTCACTGGTCGCTCATGGACAATTTCGAGTGGGCGTACGGTTTTTGGCCGCGCTTCGGATTGATAAAAATCGATCGTGAGAATGGTCTTCGTCGCGAAGTCAGACCGTCGGCGTTTTTTTACGCCGAAGTGTGCCGATTGAATGCCATAACAGATTCAGCGGTTTTCCAGTACCGTCATTTACTCTCGCAATCAGCAGAGGGGGTGAGTCGTGAATAATCCGCCGTTTGTTTTCGGGTATTGTTTGGGGACGCACGAAAGTTCTCGGGAAAAATATAAACGCGACCTTTCGATCCTCGTCGGGCGCGCACAGTGGATTCGCGGATACGGCATGGAGGCACCGTGGAACGCGCATCGAATGGCAAAAGAAATGGGATTTTCCACTGCGGTCGGCGCGTGGCTTGGAAGTGATCCATCCGCGAATGAAAGAGAGCTTCTTCGTCTTATCGCTGAGGCGAAAGCGAGTTATGTCGACCTCGCGATTATCGGCTCCGAAACGATTCTCCGAAAGGAACTTTGCGGGCTGGATCTGGCGAGGTACATGCAACGTTTCAAAAAAGCCGTTAAGGAAATTCCGGTTATGGCGTGCGATGATGTGAACGACCTGCTGAAATGTCCGGAAGTTCTTGATGTATGCGATGTTATCGGAGCGCAGATTTACCCATATTGGAATGGCGTGTCTATTGAAAAATCCATGGATTGGACTGCTGAAAAGTATCGGCAAATCAAAGAATTATCCGTAAAAGAAGTTCTGGTAGCCGAGACCGGCTGGCCAAGCGGTGGAAATGCCGTGGACAAAGCCGTTCCGAATGAAAAGAATGCTTCGCGGTACTTTGAAGCTTTCGTGTCTTGGGCGGGGGACAATCACATTCGCTATTTTTATTTCGCTCCTTTTGATGAAAGCTGGAAAATAAAATACGAAGGACCCCAAGGCGCCCATTGGGGAAGGTGGTACGAAGACAGAACGGAAAAGCGCTGAAACGCATCGTTTCTCACGCCTCTCGCGCAAGCGAGAGGCGTTTTGTATGGTATAATGATTGTTATGAATACTCCGGAAACAATTTCTCAGAGCGGCTTGTCGTCTCGCGAAGCGGAAAAGCTCCTCGTTGCGTTCGGCGAAAATTCCATCTACCATAAAAAGAAGCTTCGCCCGATCATCGCGTTTTTGCAAAAGTTCAACAGTCCGCTTCTTCTTCTGCTCATCGGTGCGGCAACGCTTTCTTTTTTTCTTGGACAGCGGACAAACGCCGCCATCATTCTTTCCATGGTGTTTATCTCCGGAATGATGGATTTCATCAACACTCATAAATCTGAAAAGGTCGCGGAGTCCCTGGCGGCGAGGGTGTCGGCTACGGCAACGGTGTATCGCGACGGACAAAAGCGCGAGATACCGCTCCGTCATTTAGTGCCGGGAGATGTCGTCGAACTTTCCGCGGGGGATGTGATTCCCGCCGATGCCCGCGTACTGAAGGCAGATGATCTCTTTGTGAATCAGTCTTCGCTTACCGGCGAATCTTTTCCGGCAGAAAAACGCCCCGAGCCCGTGAGTGACGTCAAACTTTTCGACAGAACAGCGCCCCTTTCGCTCCAGTCGGAATCGGTCGTTTTCATGGGGACGAGCGTGGTAACCGGGTTTGCGACGGCGCTTGTTCTTCGCACCGGCATGAACGCCGAATACGGAAAAATTGCGGAGCGTCTTTCCTCTCTGGAGAATGAGACGGCTTTTGATAAGGGTATCCGCGACTTCAGCATGTTCATTGTGAGGCTCACGTTTATTATGGTAATGACCGTCTTTGCCATAAATGCGTACTTTGACCGCGGTATTCTTGATTCGTTTTTGTTTGCCGTGGCGATCGCCGTCGGACTCACACCGGAACTTCTTCCCGTCATTATGACCGTCGCGCAATCTCGCGGCGCGCTCGTGATGGCGAAGAAAAACGTCGTCGTTAAAAATCTTTCCGCTATTCAGAACTTCGGCGGTATGAACATCTTGTGCACCGACAAAACCGGGACGCTCACGGAAGACAAGATTACTCTGATAAAATGCGTGGATTCGTATGGTGCGGATTCGCGAGAAGTGCTTTTGTACGCATACCTCGGAAGCGCGTATCATACGGCACGAAGAAGCCCGCTTGATGCCGCCATTGAAGAAAAAGCGAAAATGGACGTGTCAATGTATTCGAAAGTTGACGAGATACCTTTTGATTTTCACCGCCGCCGCGACTCGGTCGTGGTGCAAAAAGACGGCGAGCGGCTTTTAATAGCGAAAGGCGCTCCGGAAAATATCTTCGATGCCTGCGCTTTATACGGAGAGAATGGAGAAATCCTCCCGTTTTCCGAAGAACGGCGCGCTCATGCGCAGGAAGAATACGAGCGTCTCTCCGCGGACGGTTTTCGCGTCCTTGCTGTGGCGGTAAAACGGTTGCCGGTCGAATCGCGCAGCGTTTACAAGCGGGAAGAGGAGATGGAAATGATCTTCTCGGGGTTTGCCGCTTTTCTTGATCCGCCGAAACAAAGCGTTATGAAAACTCTCGATGAGATGCAAGCGCTTGATATAGAGATCAAGATAATCACCGGCGACAGTCTCATTCTTACCGAACGCATTTGCAGGGATATTGGACTGCCGGTAAAGGGCGCTCTTTCGGGTTCTTCTCTTGATGCGTTTACGGACGACGAACTTTTGCATCATACTGTGAAGACAACCGTATTTGCACGCACTTCTCCCGAACAAAAAGAACGTATCATCCGGGTCTTGCGGAAAGCGGGAAACATCGTGGGCTACATGGGCGACGGCATCAACGACGCGCCGGTTTTGAAAGCGGCGGATGTCGGCATATCGGTTAATAATGCCGTCGATGTCGTGAAGGAAACGGCGGACATCATCCTCTTGGAGAAAAGTTTGCATGCGCTCAAAGACGGCGTTCTCGAAGGGCGGAAAACATTTAAGAATACGATGAAGTATATTAAAATGGGTTTTTCTTCGAATTTCGGAAACATGTTTTCCATGATGGGTGCGTCGGCATTTCTTCCTTTTCTGCCGATGATGCCGTCTCAGATACTGTTGAACAACTTTCTCTACGACATGTCGCAGACGACGCTTTCGACTGACAATATCGACCATGAGGATACGAAAAATCCGATGCATTTCGAGATGAAGTATTTCGGAAAATATATTATCGTGTTCGGCATCGTGAGTTCGCTTTTTGATTTCTTGACCTTTTTTCTTTTGTACAAAGTTTTTCACCTCATGGAAAGCGGATTCCAGACGGGGTGGTTTATCGCTTCTATCACCACGCAGATATTCATTGTGTATGTCATCCGTACGAAGCGCGTACCTTTCTTGAAAAGCCGACCGGGGAAATGGGTGGTCGCAAGCACTTTGCTGGTCGCTTCTCTCGCGTGGATTATTCCGCATACGCCGCTTGGCGCCCTCTTCTCTTTTGCTTTGCTGCCGGGCATGACGCTTGCCGCCATTATGGGCATTGTTCTCACATATCTTTTGGTTGGAGAGGTTGTAAAATTTCTCTTTTACCGGAAATATCCCGCCGCACCATAATAGCAAATTCTAGCATATGCTAGAATTTGCTATTATGAAAAAACCGCCCGCTTCGGAAACGAAGCGGGCGGCTGCTTTTTGTGAAAAATTTCACTCATCTTTTTTCTTGCCGGGCAAGTATTGCAAGAGCTTCGCTTTTGTATTTTCAAGCAAAGTTTTACCGGGCGGGGTATGCAGGAAACGGAGCAGTTCTTTTTCATCGTCTTCGCGGTTCGCAAGCGTGTGTTCCGCTTTTCCTCGCTGTATTTCCGTTTTGGCTTGCTTTCCGAGTATGTCCATGGCAAGATACCAGACAAACGCGGCGGAGACGAACAATCCGAACAGAAGAGCGATGTTCAGTACATACCAAGACACCGGTCTCGCCCCTTCGTCGAAGTAGGAAAGAAGGTGGTCAAAAATAATTCCGCAAGCGAGAGATGCGGCGGCTAAAAGTACCAGTCTGCCGAATAAGACAAGATTGTCTTTGATGAGCCTGATGCTGAAACGAACATAGCGAAAGAAATTTTTCGCTCCGGAGAAAAGGATATTCATGGCGGTTCTCCTGTAAAATATGGCGCCACTTTTCATGCTACTCCGAGTTTTTAAAAAAGCAATGCCCGCGCCGAGGTGAATCGGTACGGGCATTTACGTTCGCCTGTTCATGGTTTTTTACCGGTCGAACCTGTTTTTGTCCGGGTTGACGGCGTCCCAGAGCTCTAACATACGGGTTTTCCAAGAAACGGGATATTTTTTGAAAAGAACCGTTGGCGCGATTGCGCGCATGCTTTCTTCTGGAGGCAGTTGCGGAAGATATTTTTGCTCGTATTCCGCATAGAAATTTCGGCGCAGTTCGGGTTTTTCCTCGGTACTCTTTGATTTTAGTCCCTGAATTTCGTTTTTCATCGCTTTAATGAGGCGTTTCGTTCGAATATGACGCAAGACGAAGCCCCAGCAGAGGATGAGGGCAAGCATAAGCGAGAAGCCGCACGTTGCCAGGATCCATGGGTTCCAGACGACGACAGCCGCTTTCGACCCCAAATTCGCGTAAATGTGTTCGCCCGAAAATCCAAGTCCGGCACCGCACGCAAGAGTGGCAAAGAACCACCAGACTTCAAGCATACTTGTCAGGGACAACTTGGCGTAGAACCAAGTTGTTTTTATTTTTTCCAACATGGTTTTTCTCCGTTTCGGTAATGTATACCCAAAAGCCACAGGTTTGCGAATCTTTTGGGCATATAATCACGGCACTCCGAGAAAATGAAAGAAAATCTTTCGCTTTCTCCTCGCTTGTGATTATAAAAAAGTATAGCCGCTTTTAACCGTACACTATACTTTATCAAAAGTCAAATTCATTCGCTTTTTGGCGCGAAGAGTGTATACTGCTAACCATACATGACGCAACTTAATGCAGACGCTTATCACAAAGCGGAAGAGATAGCCGGAGAAGGAAAATATGAAGACATTGTTGAGGCGCTCCGTAACAACGGCGTACTTTCTTCGTATGTCGAGCAGATGAGAAACTTGTATGGTGTCCGCTTGAACTCGGATCATTTTACCATGACCGATCGCGACTGGGAGATGCTCGCCGTACTCGGGTTGTATGATGCCGATACTCTCGAGCACAGCATTCGGACGTTTGAGCTCTCATACTATCTCGTCGACCACTCATTCAAGGAACCTTCCGGCGAAACGATTCGGATCGGGGATTTTCTTGGAAGCGCGGACGTGTCGCGCGAACAATTTCTTCGGGCGGCTCTTTTTCATGACATTGGGAAGGTGATAATTCCGCGCAAAGTTCTGCGCAATACGCTTGACGACGAAGAGGTTCTGGTCAAAATGTTTCCGGAAGACAACTTTGCAGGAAAAGAAGCGCATGAGAAGAAGGCGATACTGCAAACGCTTTATGCGAACGGCATTCGTCCGATTGATGTCGTGCCTTTGAATGAGGTGTTTGCGGGGGAACAATACGCGGAACTGCTCTGTCATCTTGAGAAACGGGGGTTCTCAAAAACAGCAACGCTCAAAGATGTGATTCGCATGCACGAACCGGAGTCAAAACGTATTCTCGCTCTTTGGGGGTATGAGACGGAAGGGGAGCTTGCCGGACATCATCATAATTATGGAAAGGAAGGTTATCAGCACGTCGTCAGCGTACCCGGCATGACGTTTGGCGTTGCCGATCTGATAAGAATTGCTGATGTTACAGACGCATTGCAGTCAGGGCGGTGGTACAAAAGACCTTTTTCAGAACTCGATGTGCTTTTTATTCTGACAAAAGACGCCGAAGCGGGGAAGGTTAATCCGCGGCTCGCGTATTTATGGGTGAGCGACCGGTACAGAGAGCTTCGGGGGCGCAAAGATATATCTTTGACCGCAGGCGGAGATGAGACGCAGGAAGAAGCGCGAGCCGTTGAAGTGTTTCTTGAACAACAGCCGATAGCGGCGGCATAACTACAAAACCCCCGTGCGCAAAGCACGGGGGGCGTTCCTCTCAGGGGGTCAATTATTTTTTGTGCACTCATACACCATTTTGTGGTGCGATTCGCTGTGCACAGGGACGAAAGCCGTGTGCCCGTTTGAGAGAGTGGTTTTTTTACCTTCGCCGTTGTTCATACAGGCTTCGGCATTGCTGTCTTTAAGGAAGACAGCATCCAATATAAATAATATTGCCAGAACCAGTACAAGCGTTACTATCGTCTTGTCCATAACACATACCTCTTTTGTAGAACGTTCATGTTTTACGATAGGTTATTTTTATTATGTTGTCAATCATTGACGTATGGACTCTTTTTTGAGATAACACACAGAGGTCGTCTTGACCGGTTTGGAGGTGTTTATGAACACAAATGCTATTTCAAAATATGCGGGTATAAAGCCAATGGGCTTGCCCGGAATTGTTGTTTTGCTGGGGCTTATTTTCGGTCTGCTGGGATATATCTGGGCGTGGCCTTTTGCCATAGGAAGCGCTGTGGCTCTTGTCATTTTGATTCTCGCACGGCACGCCGATCCGGGGAGCCGGAAGCTGCTTTTCGGGCTCGCGTGGACGTTCTTTGTTTCAGCGGTAACGCTCGGTATCCTCGGCATTGTTGCTGTGTCTGCGGTATAATGCTGTTTTGCGCGTCTTCCGCGGCAATTGTGCCGCGGAAGATTTTTATATATACTAGGGCTTACGCAAACGGCAATCTTCGTGTTTTTCTCCCGGATGACTCGGGAAGCAGTACTAGCTCGTACAGCTTCTCCGAGATCATCCAGGCGGAAAAACGCGCAAATGTTATCTTTGTTATCCATTTGCGTAAGTCCTATATACTTTTAACATGATACGCATATTTTTTCCCCTCACGATTTTCACGAGTTCTTTTCTCTTGTTTTTGGTCCAGCCGATGATGGGGAAGTATCTTCTCCCGTTCTTTGGCGGGAGCGCTTCCGTGTGGATGGTCGCCATGCTTTTTTTTATGACGGTTCTTCTCTTGGGGTATTGGTACGCTCACGTTCTTTCGTCTCTCGGCACGCGTACCGCACTCACTCTCCACGCCTCTGCGCTTTTTCTCGCCATGTTTTTGCTCTGGCTGCACTCTCGCGGATGGGGGACGCCTTTGTTTGAAAGCGTGCGGAACCTGTCTGCCGTTTCGACTCATCCGACCGCTTTGATACTTTTTATCTTGACGGAAAGCATCGGCGTACAGTATTTTATGCTCGCATCGACCAGTTCTTTACTGCAGTCATGGTATTCCCGCGTAAGCGAAGACGAACCTTTTTGGCTTTACGCTCTCTCGAATGTCGCCTCGCTTTTGGCGATAGCCATATACCCCTTTTTCATTGAACCGGCACTGTCGCTGAAAGATCAGGGTACTTTGTGGGGCGTCGGGTTCGGTCTTTATGGCTTGTTGATGATTGCGTCTCTGTCGGTATTTCTTCGGTATTCATTTTTGGCGTCGACAAAAAAAGAAGTACGAACCGCCGCCGTTCGCGTTGAGAGGACAGAGTATCTCTCCTGGCTCGGGTATTCGACATTGGGAGCGCTGTTGCTTTTGGTGTGTACCACTTACGCTACGCGGTCGGTGGCATCCATACCATTCCTCTGGCTTCTGCCGCTCGCGCTCTACCTCCTTTCTTTCGCTCTTACTTTTACGAAAAAGTCCATTTACCGGCGAGACTTCTTTGCGTGGAGCACCGCCTTTCTTCTCCTGTGTTTGGTCGTCACTATCATGCTTCGGTCGTACATTGGCGTTGTTGCGGAACTTTTCATGCTTCATCTCGCTCTTTTTTCGTCTCTCATATTTTGCCACGGAGAGTTGTATACTCGGAGACCGGACACTTCCGCGCTTACCGCTTTTTATTTAACGACCTCCGTCGGCGGCGTTCTTGCCGGTCTTCTCGCAACCGTATTCGCCCCTCTCGTATTCAGCGGGTATTGGGAATTTTATATCACCTTGTATGCCGCAATGTTCTCGGCGTCTTGGTATTTAGTACCGAATAAAAAAGTTCTCTTGCGGGGGGCTTTCTTTGCGCTTGTTCTCGGGGTGTTGCTTATGGCGGCGGTGCGTTTCAGTCCGGCGAAGACCGCAAGAAATTTTTATGGCGTCATTGTGGCTTCTGTGAAGCATACACCGGAGGGAGAAACACGGAGCCTGACAAACGGCACTACGATCCACGGCATGCAGTTTCTGGAAGCGTCAAAAGCACGCGAGCCAATTTCGTATTATGGCAGACCATCCGGCATCGGTCTCGTGTTTGGGCACTATCGTGAATGGAAAGACACGGAAGACGATGCGGGGATCCGTACGGGCATCATCGGGCTCGGTGCGGGCGGGCTTGCGGCTTATTGCAAGTCAAAGGATTCCTGGACATTTTACGAGATCAACCCTGCTGTTGTGTCATTCGCTCGGGAACACTTTACTTTCCTTGCCGACTGTCCGGCAGCGCTTACTGTCGCACAAGGCGATGCGCGGCTTCTTCTTGATCGCGAACGAAAAAGCGGCGATCCGCGCTTCGATATTCTCGTACTTGATGCTTTTGCCGACGATGCTGTCCCCATGCATCTCTTGACGCAGGAAGCCTTCGGGCTCTATCTCGCGCGTCTTTCGGAAGGGGGAGTTTTGGCGGTACATATATCGAGCCGGTACCTTGATCTTTCTCCCGTGGTTGCCGCAAATATGGAACACTACGGCATGTCGGGGGTTGTCGTTTCATCGCGCGAGCAAAGCAGCAGCATACTTTTCTCGATATGGGTCGTGCTTTCAAAAGATAAGAAATTTATCGACGCACTTTCTTTATCCGCGGGCGAAAGCGCCCAAGAGTTTCCGGAAAAGCGCGTCGTGTGGACGGACGATTACAGCAATCTCTTCTCGGTATTGAAATAGCCTTGCCGCTTGAAAAAAATCCGCAAAAAGGTACACTGAACGGGAACCTACTTTGACATAAGGAGTCAATTATGAATACCTCTCGCGATACTCTCGATGTTCTTCGTTCCTGCGACGTAGACCCGGTGCGGGGATTTCTTCCGCCGACCGACCCGAAAACAACTTTTTTCTTCGACCCTCCGAGCGATTTGACCGACAAGCTTCAGCACATAGAAGGCATCGGCGAAGCGCTTCCCATACTTCTGCGCGCAGACGATGGGAGCCTCGCGCGGGAAATAAAACGAATGCCGATGATTTCCGCAAGCGAGGTGTTCGGACTTTCGACAAGAGCAGCGAAATTATTCAGCGCTCGCTTGAAACTTTCGGCACACGGATATGTGTGGGAACGGTGGAAAAAAGATATTATCCGCCAATCTCTTCCGCCGAATCTTGCCGTGCCGCTTCTCGCGCTTGCCGAAAGATTTCGGGTTTCTCAAGCGCTTGAATATGACAGCTATGCGCTCTGTAACTGGAAGCGCAAAGATCCGGGTGCTCCGATAACGCCGGAGAACTTAAAACTCATTCAAAATTTCCTCGGCGGAGAATCGGAAGAGTGGTTCGTGGTCATGCATGTCGCCATTGAGCTCGCCGCCGCGCCTATTGCGGTTGCCGCTTGGGAACTTGGAGAGGCGATAGACGAAAACGACATTTGTGGAATCTTTGATTGTCTGCACATCATCGTCGTCGCAATGGCGGAAGTAAACGCTCTGATGCGCCGCATGACGGAGCACTGCGATACGGAGATTTATTTTCGCGATGTGCGTCCGTATCTGTACGGCTGGAACGACAAGAAAAATTTTCCGAACGGCATGCTCTATCAAACCGATTCTTCCGGGCACGGGCGTTATCTTTCGGTTCCCGGAGAAACCGGCGCGCAAAGCCGAATTATTCCGTGCCTCGATCGCATCTTGGGCGTTACACATGTGCCGGGTTCGCTTTCGGAACACTTGCACGCCATGCTTCATGTCTGTACGCCGGAGAAGCAACGGAACTTTGTTCTCTCTCTTGAAGACCGTTCGTCGCTTTCCGCCGAAACCGCCGGACTGTACGGAAAAGAGGTTGAGGTTTTGTACTGGGTGTGCCGCAGGCTTCTTTCGGAATTCCGCGCGATTCATTATTATTACACGGTCCAGTATATTCAAAAACCGGCGCGCCTCGTAAAGCATCCGTTTGATGACAAAGCGAGTGGCGGGTCGCCGTACGTTGCCTCTCTCTGGAAACATTTTGAAGAAACGCTCGGCGACCGGCTCACGGAGGAAATGGGAGGAGCGAAAAACGCGTTTATGGAACTGATTAAACCGTTTGCTCTCTCTTGAGAACGCACAAGCGCCACGAAGTGGCGCTTGTTTTACTTTCGGCACATCCCATTGACGCACCCGAGCGGGCAGGGAACCGTTTTCTTTTCAGGAAAGGAAGAAGCGCCCCAGAAAGATTCTTTGCGGCAGACCATTTCATACACTGCCCCTTCCCCGATGGCGCAGTAATCCTCGTCAACATGTCCGCCACCCTGATCAGTATACGTAACGGTACCTTTCTTGTGCATGTCCTCTCCATCGGAGTCTCGGCAGACGATTTTGACCGTCTTTTGTCCTGTCGCAGAAGTACCGTCGTCCGTGAAAATGAGGACGATCCCGCCAAGAATCAAAACGATACATGATCCGGCGACAATATAAAACACCTTCCGCCGACGATCGTCGAGTTTTTTCAGAAAACGCCTCAATGGGTTGAGTAAACGGAAGATAGTATGTTTCAGTGATGACATGACCTTATTTTACCTCGTACGCGTTCTTTTTCCAAGTTCCGTATTTTTTCGTCTTATTTTTTGTGGATAACTTCTTTAAAATTTGTTGAAATGTGCGGTATCATAAACACAAGGGTCTGCCTATGTTTCAGATAAGAACCATCCACAAAGAAGACAAAAAACGCGGCGATTATACCGTGGTGCTTGCTTCACGCGCAAAGAGATCCGGGATTTTTTACTTGGAGGTTCAGCCTCCAAGTAAAGCACCATCGGCGGCGCCTGAAAAATCCCGGTCATCTCGAAGTCCTTATGGGATTTTCTCTCGAACCTCTGCCGCTCTCCTTGTCGGATTTTTCCTTTTCAATCCTTTTCTTGATGTGTATGCGGATGAACTTCCCCTTGCCGATTTTCCTGACCCGGCGATAATCGCAGCGGAAGAAGAAGCGGCACCTCCGGAAATAACGCCGGTGGCGGAAGAAATAGTGGCAACTTCGACCGAAGAAATTTTCCTTGTACCGCAAGAAGAAGCTTCTACGACAGAAGCGGTTTCCGAGACGGAAGAACCGGACACCGTACCTGTTGATATAAAAATAGAAACGGCTCTGGCGACAACAACCGACGAAGCGGTTCTCATCGCGGATGCGGATACTGTGCTTGCCACAAGCACGGACGAAAACGTTTCAGAAGAGGAAAGTATGGACATTGCGGAGGAAGCGTCAAGTACTCCGGCAATAACGGAAGCCATTGCGGAGACGGTCTCCGAAACTTCCGCAGAAACTGCACCCGAAGAACCTGAAACAAACGAAGAAGAGGCGGATGCATCCAATACCGACAACACAAAACCGGAGCAAGCCGCGCCGCCGGTTGTGCAGATTCAGACGACAAATGTTGTGGAGCACAAGTACCTCTTCAGGGAACACGAATGTACGCGCTTGGATGACGGGGGCTTTTACTGCGCGCCCCCCGCGGCAAACACCGGCACGACATCGAATGCGCTGCTTCCGCGGGCATATGTCGAGAGCGGCGCAAAGAATGGAGGAAGCAAAGAGATATTTTTTGAAGATGCAAACGGAAAAATGAGAATCACCGATAATACTGCCGATGATGATGCGCCGTCGTATGATAAACAGAGCGGACTCATTGTTTGGCACTCGCTCGTAAAAGGACGCTATCAAATAATGCTTTATGACATAAGCGGAAGCACGACGCGACAAATTACGAGCGCCGAGTATAATAACACCGACCCGAAAGTGCGGGGGAAAAGCGTCGTCTGGCAAGGGTGGCTGAATAACAATTGGGAGATTTTTTACGTAAAAGACATCGCCGCCGATCCGCCGCTTATCCGGCAGATAAGCGTAAACGAACAGCCCGACATGTTCCCTCAACTTTCGGATAATTTCGTTACATGGCAGTCATTTACGGAAGGGTCATGGCACGTGTTCGTGTATAATACGCAGAACGGAGAAATATCAAAGATAAGCCAGCCCGAAGCGGGCAAGTATGAAAACCCGCGCTTCGCGCTTCTTTTTGAAAATCGAAAAGAGAACGGAGAGGTGGAAACGGTAGGATATGATGTTTTGACCGGAAAAGAGATACCGATAAACTCGCCGCATCGCGCATCATCTGAATTACCGGAACAAAAAGAGAAAGACCAAGCCGTTCCGGTGCCAAGCGGGCAAACCGGCACGAGCACCTCCTCATTAAAAAATCCGGGGAAGGATGATGAAGGGCGTGAATCATAAAAACAAAGCCCCTTTTAAAAGGGGCTTTGTTTTTTAGAAGCCAAAAAAGACTACTCAGCGGGTTTTTTCTCCTCTTCTTCTTTTTGTTCGTCGTTCATGGTATGTTTCTTTGTTTAGTACTCGCGAGTCTGCTTGTAATTACTGGTTTTTGGGTTTTTAACCGACCAACCCATTTTTACGAGCAAGCTCCGATTTTTGGCGATTCTGCAGAAATCGCCTACGAAACTTACAAAAGTAAGTATAGCATAAAATACCGTTTGAAGCAGGGTTATCCCATATAAAAAAACGATACGAGTATCTTGTCAAAAAATTTTGCTCGAGCATCACGCCATCCCGAAAAGTTTTGCGAGGAAGAAAAAGTACAGAAGAATGTACATCATTCCTTCCCATTTGTAAATTCTCCGCGAGATTCCCGATATGATAAAAAGAAAAGTCGCCAGCGCCATAATCGGCAGTCCGACGGAAAGGGTTTTCTCATCCGCATGCAGAGAAGATGTTCCGGCAAGAAGCCCCGGGATGCCGGTCACCATCAGGGCGTTGAAAGCGTTTGAGCCGAAGATATTTCCCACCGCCACATCGTACGATTTTTCTCGCGCCGCTTTTATGGAAACGATTAATTCCGGAAGTGAAGTGCCGAGCGCTATGGCGGTGAGGGATATAAGCCCGGGGGCGATATCTAAAATTGCCGACAAGGACACGACCGAACTGATGATGTATTTTGCTCCGAATGCAAGCATTGCCATTCCGAGGAAGAGCCGCAGGTAATCAGACGCTTTTACTTCCGGCTTCGTCTGGGCAAGAAGATGAAGCGCATCGTTCGTTTCGTCTCCTTCGCCGTCAAACGTATAAAAGAGATAGATAAGATATGCGACAACCAAAAACACCGATTCCGTAAAAGTTATGATACCGTCGTACGCCGTGACGAGAAAAACGGCCGTGGCGACGGAAAGCATGGGAAGTTCCGAGTCAATGAGGTCTTTGTCAACCACAATCTTTTTCGTTATTACCGCCGAAATTCCGATAATAAGGAGGATGTTGGAGATATTCGATCCGACCGCCGTTGCCACCGCGACATCTCTTACCCCCTGCAAGACGGCGGAAACCCCGGCGACGAGTTCCGGAAGAGAGGTGCCGACACCGACGATAAGAACCCCGACGACAAAAGGCGACAACCCGAAAGAGCGCCCGATTTTCTCCGCGCTTTTAAGGAACCAAGTCGCACCTTTTACCAGCGCGAAAAGGGAAGCAATAAAGACAATGATCCACAGAGAGAGCATGGTCTTTATTGTACCATAACCGACACTAAACGGTCTTTGAAATAATCCACACATATTTTACCCTCGGAAATAGGGTATACTGAAGGCATGATTGCAAAAAAGTTTCCGAAATTCGTCCTCATTCTTCTCCTTATCTTTGGATGGATATTTTCCGGATGGCCGCCGATATGGAACAGCCCGCCGTTCCCGCCGAAGCCGGAAACCGCTTATGCCGCCGTTGGCTATGACCAGACCGCGACAGGGAACAATGGCACGGGCAATACATCGGTTACGGCAACGATCTCGACGGCGGGAACGGATCGGGTATTGCTTGCAACGGTATCATACAATCCGGGCGTGGCATCGGCGAACGATGCTGCGGTAACGGGCGGGAGCGGCGGGCTTACGTGGTCTCGCGTGACGGGAAATTCTTCCGCGGGCAGTACCGTGTCGGTGGAAGTGTGGGTGGCGGTTTCTTCGACAACGCAGTCATCGCAAGTCATCACGGCATCGTTTTCGACAACGCGCCGTGCGACGCTCGTCGTTTCTTCGTATACCGGCGTGAGTCCGTATAATCCGACCGGAGCCACCTGCGTTGCGAACGGCACCACGAA
>CAYRXD010000022.1:0-18697 GCA_964428135.1 uncultured Candidatus Saccharibacteria bacterium
TTTTGATTATTCCAATACTGACGGCGCTGCGACGATAAGCTTAACAGGCGAAGCGCAGAGTTATACCTCCGTAGCGCTCTTGTCCGATTCGTTCGCCGGGGTCGAGAAAGTAAAAAATCCGATATTTTCCGGCATCAATTTAAGCGAGTCAGGCTGGGTCGAGTTTTCGTTCACCGCGGCGCTTGATCCTTCGGTGGCATCTTTCAAGAGTTACTTCCAAGGAAGAGAGGAGGAGTAGCTCCGTATTCTTTTGAACCTTGCTTTCTTTGTTTTCTTCACTTTCTTTTATAATTGCCTTTTATGAAAAACCTTATCGCCACACTTCTCATAGTCGCTTCCGCCGGGTTGTTTTACGTGTATGTTGGCCCAACATACGAAGAGATAAAGATGTTGAGACAAAAGAAGGCGGAATACGACGAGGCGATCTATAATTCACAAAAGATCCAGGAATTCCGAGATGAGCTTTTGAATAAATACAATAGTTTTGCGCCGAACGACCTCGCGCGGCTGGAAAAGCTTTTACCAAACCATCTGGAGAACATTCGCCTTATCATTGAAGCAGACAGTGTAGCATCTCGGCATAATATGATCCTCAAGAACGTGCAAATATCTCTTCCGAACGAGCCATCGCCTGCGGTATCCCCGGAGTTCTCGGAAGGAGAAGTATTCGTGGAGCCAACCCCTTACGGAACAGCGGAATTCTCGTTTGATGTTACCGGTTCGTATTCGACTTACCGCGGTTTTATTAAAGATCTGGAGAAGAGCTTGAGGCTGATCGATATTACCGGCATATCACTTTCTGCAGAGAAGGGCGGCAAGGGCGAGGATGGAGAACCGAAGCCATTCGATGTTTACACCTTTAAAACTTCGGGAAAAACCTACTGGCTGAGATAAACACTAATTTTAATATGTCCAATAATAAAAACAAAACCATATTCGCCGCGATCGCTGTTTTAGGGATATTCTTTTCCGGTCACCTGTTCCAAAATGAGACACAAGCCCAGGAAGACATTCTTGTTTCCCCCGAGGCGGTGCCTTCCGAGGAGGCGGGTGGGGCGCAGACCGAGGCGGGAGGCGAAATGTTGACCCTCCTCTCTGACATGAGGACGATTCAGCTTGACGACAGTCTTTTTGTAAGTCCGATGTTCCAAGAGTTACAGGATTTTAGCATTGAGCTTTACCCGGAGCCGAAAGGTCGGCCAAATCCTTTTGCCCCTCTCGGAAAAGATGCGGTGATAGAAGAAGATCTTTCAGGTTTTGCCACTACCGCTCCTCGCGCCATCTCTTTTATGAGCACAACGGAATAAACCCTCTTATGAGTCTATGGGCTTTTTAGAATTTCTTGCAAAAAAAGAAGCCATTTCTGCGGAAGACTTCGCACACTTGGAAGATGTGGCTCGCACACAAGGCGTTGGTATTGAACAGCTCTTGATAAAACAAGGGGTTGTTTCCGGCGACATGCTTCTGCAATTTAAGGGGGAGTATTTCAATCTGCCTATTCGCTCCAGTGCGGATGTCCAGGTGCCCGCGGAAATACAAAAACAAATACCCCAAGAATCTTCCCTGCACTATAAATTCGCCGCGGTCGGCATGAAGGACGGCGTCCTTGAAGTCGGAGTTGTGGATCCCGACAACATAGACGCGATGGATGCCATTCAATTCATATCTTCAAAAATAGGCGTTCCGTTTAAGGTATTCCTTGTTTCCGAAGAAGACTTTACGAATATCATCAATGGTCGGGGCGGCATAACAGGCGAGGTGAGCAGCGCCTTATCCGAACTTCAGCAAGATTTCAATGTCGATGATCTTCCGAAAGAGGGGGCGGAGGCAGAGGACATTGATGCGATGAAAGCGACGAGCGCCGCAGAGAAAGGAAAAACCATCATTGAGGATGCGCCGGTGACAAAGATGGTTGCGGTGATTTTGCGCCATGCGACGGAAGGAAATGCGTCGGATATTCATATAGAGAATATGGGTGAAAAAATACGCGTCCGTTTTCGCGTGGACGGCACTCTTCACACCAGTCTTCTTCTGCCGGCAAACGTTCATTCGGCAATAGTTTCCCGCATAAAGATCCTTGCAAGTCTGAAACTCGATGAGAAAAGAAAACCTCAGGACGGTCGTTTTTCTGCGCGCATTGATAAAAGGAAAATAGACTTCCGCGTTTCAACGCTTCCCGCATACTATGGGGAAAAAGTCGTGATGAGAATCCTCGATTCGGAAAAAGGCGTACTTTCCCTTGCTTCTCTCGGTATGGGAGAAAAAGACCTGGGGGCGGTACGAGAGGCTATTGCGCGCCCATACGGCATGATTCTTCTCACCGGTCCGACGGGTTCCGGAAAGTCAACCACGCTGTATGCCATGTTGAATGAACTCGATCGCGACAGTGATAATGTTGTGAGTCTTGAAGATCCGGTCGAGTACAGCATGCCGGGAGTGAATCAATCCCAAGTGCGGCCGGAGATCGACTATACTTTTGCAAGCGGTCTGCGTTCTATCTTGCGGCAAGACCCCGACATTATCATGGTGGGCGAAATACGAGACAAAGAGACGGCGCAGCTTGCGGTGCAGGCGGCCCTGACCGGACACCTCGTGTTCTCAACGCTTCACACGAACACCGCGACAGGCGTCATTCCCCGTTTGATAGACATGGGGGTTGATCCGTATCTTATAGCGCCGACGCTTCTTTTGGCGATTGGGCAGCGGCTCGTTACAAAACTCTGCCCGGGAGCGGGGAAAAGCATTCCGCTTTCGGACTCGCTCCGCATGCTCATAGAAAAAGATCTTGCGGATCTCTCCGAGGTTCACAAAAAGAATATTCCGATACCGGATGCGGTTTATGAAGCAACGCCCACCTCTGACTGTCCGTCGGGAACCCGAGGGCGTCTGGCGGTTTTTGAACTGTTAAAAATAGACCAGGATCTTCAGCAGATCATACTGAAAAATCCGACTGAACCCGATGTCTATAAGGTGGCGCGCAGCAAGGGGATGCTGACCATGAAAGAAGACGCTATGCTGAAAGCTTTCAATGGACTTATTCCATTTGTAGAAGTGAATAAATTGTAATATACTATAATCCATGACCAAACTTAAATCTGACCAACCTTCCAAGCGTTACAAGGTGCTCATCGTCGAGGACGACAAGTTTCTGCTTGATATGTACACGGTGAAATTCAACGAGTACAATTTTGAGGTTGCCTCGTCTTTCGGCGTTCCCGATGCTCTCGCTAAGCTTGAAGAAGGACTGCAGCCGGACATTTTGCTTACAGATATTGTGATGCCGGTTATGGATGGCTTTGAATTTCTGGCGGAGATCAAAAAACGCCATCTCGCGCCGGGAGCGGTCATTATCGTTCTCTCTAATCTCGGACAGAAAGAAGACATCAACAAAGGCGTATCTTTGGGAGCATCCGGCTACATCGTGAAAGCCACATCAACCCCGACCGAAGTTGTAAAAAAAGTGCTGGAAATAGTCGAAGGAAGGTAATACCACCATTAATTAACGATGGCATAATACAAATCATGTCTGACATTAAACACGAGCTAGAAGAACTTATCCTCACGGTCATACGCGAAGATGCATCGGATCTTCATCTTTCGACCGGTCGAGTGCCGCACATACGAGTGATGGGAGACCTGGTTCCCTTGGTAAAAAAAGCTCCTTTTACCGGTGAAGAAATGCTCGGTCTTGTGAGTTTGATGCTGACTGAAGACCGAAAAGAAAAACTGTTTAAAGAATTTGAGGTGGATTTTTCGTATAGTTACGGAGCCAAGGCGCGATTCCGGGGAAATGCGTTCTTCCAGCGCGGTGTCATCAGTGTGGCGCTCCGATTGATTCCCGAGTACGTCCGCAATATCCAAGAGCTCCATCTTCCGCCGATTTTGGAGACTTTCGCCAGGAAAAAACAGGGATTCTTTTTAGTGGTGGGTCCGATCGGGCAGGGAAAATCCACTACGCTCGCTGCGCTTATTCAGCTCATTAATCAAGAACGCGCCGAACATATTTTGACGGTAGAGGATCCCGTTGAGTATGTATACAAACCCGCGAAGTCCATCATTGATCAAAGAGAAGTGCATACCGACACCGGTGCATTCCATACTGCGCTTACCGCCATGTTTCGTCAAGATGTTGACGTAGTGATGATCGGGGAGATGCGCGATTATGAGACCATTTCGACTGCTGTGACCGCCGCCGAGACCGGACACCTCGTGTTCTCAACGCTTCACACGAACGATGCCACTCAGACCATCGACCGCATCATCGACGCGTTTCCCCCTGAACAGCAAAATCAGATCAGTGCGCAGCTTGCGGAAAGCTTGCTTGGCGTCTTCTCACAGCGCCTTATTCCCCGGGTATCCGGCGGCATGATTCCCGCGTATGAGCTTCTCATAAACAATAATGCTGTGGCGAACCTTATCCGCGAGCGCCGTTCGCATGAAATACCGCGTGTTATTGAGACCGGCGCAGAATTCGGAATGCTTGACTTCAACCGATCGCTTGCCGAGCTGGTGCATGACGGCGAGATTACGCAGGAAAATGCCATGCTGTATTCCACAAACCCAAAAGGGTTAGAACGATTTTTATAATGAGTTAGTTTTATGCTTTTTACTTATAAAGTCATAAGCCAAACCGGTTCCGCAGAGAACGGCGCTATCGATGCTATCAATATCGATGTCGCCATCAGTTCTTTGCAGCGGCGGGGGTATATTATCTCGTCCATTGTTCCCGCAGATAACGGTGGCTTTTTAAACAATCTTCTTGCTTCATTCGAGAAAGTTTCCAACAAAGAGATCGTCATGCTCTCCTCTCAAATCTCGATACTTTTCAACTCTCATGTGTCGGCGCTTCGAATCTTCCGCTTGCTTGCGGAAGGAAGCGAAAATCCCGTTCTTCAGAAGCGGCTGAACGAAGTCGCGGAGGATATTCAGGGAGGCGTGTCGCTTTCAAGCGCCATGAGCAAGCACCAGGCGATCTTTTCTGATTTTTATGTGAACATGGTGAAAGCGGGAGAAGAATCCGGGAAGCTTTCGGAAACATTCAGTTATCTTGCCGCGTATCTTGAACGTTCCTACGAGCTCTTGTCAAAAACAAAGAACGCTTTGGTGTACCCGGCATTTGTCATCGGCGCTTTTGTTTCCGTTATGACGCTCATGCTCGTGGTAGTTATCCCGAAACTCTCGGCGATACTGGTGGAGTCCGGACAGCCCATACCGGCATATACGCAAGCAGTGATCGGACTTAGTAACTTCCTCCGTTCCTACGGCATATTTTTCCTCGTGTTCCTCATCATCGCCGGAGTGCTTCTTTGGAAGGTTGGCTTACCCGGCGGAACAAAATCCATATCCTCCATAAAACTCAAGGCGCCTTTCTTTGGAAAGCTGTTTACAAAAACGTACCTTGCTCGTATCGCGGACAATTTACAAACCATGCTCTCAAGCGGCGTCCCAATGCTGCGTTCGATAGAAATCACAGCGAACGTTGTCGGCGATGATACATACAAAGCTATTTTGTATGATGTGGCGGAGAAGGTGAAAGCGGGAAGCTCGCTGTCGGACGCCATGGCTCATCGCGAGGAGGTTCCAAATATCATGGTACAGATGATTAAAGTGGGAGAAGAGACAGGAGAGCTTTCCGTGATCCTTACCACGCTTGCAAAATTCTACAAACGCGAGACAGATAACGCCGTTGATACCCTCGTCGGGCTTATTGAGCCGATCATGATCGTGCTTCTCGCTGTCGGTGTCGGAACGCTTCTGGCTTCGGTATTGATACCGATTTACAATATCACGGCGAATATATCGTAATATTGCGTAAGAAAAAAAGAAACTCGCCTCATCTGCGGAATACAAACAAAGATAGCTTGCGTTTTTTTTGTTTGTGATGGCAAGTGTTTGAAGGGGGTGGCGGAGGTTCTGGTAAAAATATAAGGACTTACAAAGTAAGCCCTTATGCTTGTTGCCGCGCATTGAGCTAGTTGAGAAGTTCGACGCACTCAATTTCTCTAGCAAACCGCAGGCTTTTTTCTTTATCCGATAAGTCGATACTCTCCACAATTTCCCAAAGCTGGCGCTCCGCAATTTCTTCAATGATTTGTTCAAGTGTCCACCCCAACCCCTGAGAACAAACATGTTCGCCATCATAACCGATAGGAATCATTTGCCCGATCTTCAAGCCGAGGCATTTGGTAACAAATGGGTCTTTCACTTTAAGAACAGTACCTCGTTTGAGGTTCAGGGTGTTTTCCGGAAATACCGGAATTTTGGAAAGGTGCTTCATGATATTTCCTCTCAAAAAAGCAGTTGGGTTCAAATAGCTAATTCTTCGTGTTTATAATAGCGAAGTAAAATATATTTGTCAAGTTTTTTGCGGATATAAACGCATGGTATACTGGCTACTATCATGACTCCAAAAACCAAAACAAATACATCTGAAAAATTCGAAGAAGCGTATGCGAAACTCAACCCCGCGCAAAAGGCGGCGGTGGATACGATAGACGGACCCGTCATGGTGGTGGCGGGTCCGGGGTCGGGGAAGACGGAAATCCTCTCGCTTCGTGTGGCGAACATTTTGCGGCGGACGGATATGTCGCCGGGAAATATCCTTTGTCTCACGTTTACGGATTCGGCAGCGGTGAATATGCGAAAGCGCCTCGCGAGTCTTCTGGGGAATACGGCGTATCGCGTGGCGATTTCCACGTTCCATTCTTTCGGAACGGACATCATTCATTCCTTTCCCGAGCATTTTTTCGGCGGGGCGTCGCTTCTGCCGTCTGACAGTCTCGCTTCAATCAAGATACTTGAAAATATTTTTTCTGAGCTTCCGCACAACGATCCGCTTTCTTCGCTTTACGAAGGAACGTTTGCCTATTTGTCCGACACGCAGAGCGCCATCTCGCACTTGAAAAAAGGCGGGCTTTCTCCCGCAGAGTTCCGCGCGGTGCTCAATGAAAATGGAAAAGTTTTTGAATATGCAAACTCGGCGTTTGATGAAGCGTTTGCGGAGCGGGTCTCTAAAAAAAGTTTTGAAAAGGCGGAGGCGCTCGTCAAAATACTTCGAGATTTTTCTTCGGAGGAAACCATACCATTGGTGCGTCCGCTCAATATCGTCGCGGCGGAATCGCTTGAACGTGCTCTCAAAGCGTGCGAAGAAAGCGGGAAAACTACGCCGCTTTCGGAATGGAAAAAAGAGTGGATGGAAAAAGACGACAATGGAGCTTCGGTGCTGAAGGGTGCGAACGCATTGCTGAAACTTCTCTCTCTTGCGGCGGTCTATGAAAGATACCAGAAAGACATGAGAACTGCGGGATATTATGACTTCGACGACATGATTCTCGACGTGATTCATTCGCTTGAAGAGAACGCGTCTTTGCGCTATGAACTCCAAGAACGCTATCAATATATTCTTGTGGATGAATTTCAGGACACGAATGACGGGCAGATGCGTTTGATACGCTTGCTTACCGATGCGCCCGTGCACGAAGGGCGACCGAATATCATGGTGGTGGGCGATGATGACCAGGCCGTGTATAAATTCCAGGGCGCGGAAATTTCAAACATTCTTTCTTTTCGCGATATGTTCCGCGATGTTTCGCTCATCACCATGACGGAAAATTATCGCTCGACGCAGGACGTGCTCGACCTTGCGCGCCATGTGATATTGAAAGGCGAAGAGCGTTTGGAGAATAAAATTCCGGAAATTGTAAAAGAGCTTTCCGCTGGCAACAAAAACCTTTCCGGCGGCGCAATTGTGCGAAAAGCCTTCCCGACCCGCACGCATGAATTTCGGTTCATTGCATCGGAAATCCGTCGTCTGCTTGATTCGGGCGTATCCGGTAAAGACATCGCCGTCATCGGGCGCAAGCACAAGAACCTTGAAGCTCTCACGCCGTTTTTGATGCTTGAAAAGATACCGGTGAATTACGAACGAAGACAGAATGTCTTTGAAGAACCGCATATCCGCGAGCTTATTTTGCTCTCCCGTTTCATTACGTCTCTCGTGCGGAAAAACCGCGAAGAAGCGGACGAACTTCTGCCGGAAATTCTTTCGTTTTCGTTTTGGGGGATTTATCGAAAAACGATTTGGGAAATTTCCATTGAGGCGGAGCGTTCGCGTTCAAAACGATTCAAATGGCTTGATGTGATGCTTGTAAGCGCCGACAAAAACATAAGAGCCATCGCGGATTTTTTCCTCGACCTTGCGGAACGTTCCCATCACGCAACGCTCGAAGAAATACTGGATGAGATGATGGGAAGCGAATTTGTTTCCACGGCGTTCTCTGAAGATGAAGATGTTGAAGCGACAAGCGAAAAGAATACGCGAAAATTTCAAAGCCCGTTCAAAGAATATTATTTCAGCCGTGCAAACTTTGAAAAGAATAAAGCGCAATTTCTCACATTCCTTTCATCGCTTCGCGTATTTGTCGGTGCGCTTCGCGAATATAAACAGGGGACGCTTCTTCGCATTTCCGACCTCGTCGAGTTTGTCGACCTTCATGAAAAAAATAATATCCGGGTATCCGACACGAGCCCGTTCGTATCCGGAAATGATGCGGTGACGCTTCTGTCCTCCCATAAAGCCAAAGGGCTTGAGTTTGATACCGTTTTTGTGCTTTCGTGCCAAGACGAGATCTGGGCGGGCAGAGGAGTGTCTTCGAAGCTTCCGTTCCCGAAAAATCTCCCGCTCGCACCCGCGGGCGACACACTCGACGACAAGCTCCGGCTTTTTTATGTGGCGCTCACGCGCGCCAAACGGCATTTGTACATGACCTCGTATGAGATGAGCGATAACGGCAAGGAATCGCTTCCGTTGCAATTTCTCGTTGATGCGGGCGATACAAAAAGAGAAGGCAAAACGGAAGAAAAGCCGAGCGAAACAGTTTTGTTCGATGCATGGAAAGCCGTACTTGCTCCGCCCTATATTGCCGACGAACAAGCCCTGCTCCGCTCGCTTCTTGAAGAATACCAAATGAGCGTCACTCACCTCAATAATTTTCTTGATGTCACTCGCGGCGGACCGCAGACCTTTCTTGAGCACAATCTTTTGCGCTTTCCGCAGGCGAAAAGTCCCGCTGGAGCGTACGGATCCGCGATGCACGGCACTATCGAAAACATTTACACGTTCCTGCGCCGCACCGGAGATCTGCCGGAGAATGAAGAGATATTTTCGTGGTTTGAAGAAGGGCTTTTGCGCGAGCGGCTTTCTTCGCGCGATCATCGCCATTTTTTGAAACAGGGGCATGATGCTCTTGCCGCGTATCTTAAAGAGCGCGGCAACATGTTTGATCCTGCGCATAAGATAGAAACGAATTTTAAAAATCAGGGAGTAGTGTTCGGAAGCGCCAGAATCACCGGCAAGATCGACAAGATGATACCGGACGGGCAAGAAATGCGCGTAGTGGATTTCAAAACAGGAAAGACATTCAATGAGTGGGAAACTTCGCGTCAGGATGAAAAAGTGAAGCTCTACAAATACCGCCGACAGCTCGTTTTCTATAAACTCCTCGTTGAAAATTCGCGCGATTATAATACTTTCAAAGTGAACGAAGGCGCGCTTGAATTTCTTGAGCCGGACAAGCGGGGGAGAATCCGCGACCTCGCCGCCGAGATTACCGAAGAAGAAACCGAACACACGAAGCGCCTCATCGAAGCGGTATATGCGAAAATCATCGCGCTTGAGTTTCCTGATACGAGCGGGTACGCGGAAGGATTGGAGGGGGTCAAGCGATTTGAGGAAGATCTGCTCGCCGATACTTCATTGTAATCTTAACAAGTTTATGGTTTAATACATCAAGAGTATTTTGGGGTTTCTTTGAGATACTGTTCATTTCTTCGTGTGTTTGGGGTTTGGGAGGTCAGTATGTTTAATTCGTTATATCCGGTCATCAGCGTAGTGTTCGCTACTATTTTTCTTTTTGTTCTCGGCATGCTGTTTGCGATAGTGTTTCAGATTTTGCGAAAAACGCCTGTTGAACCATCTTCGCGAGCTGTCCGGTGGGTGTGTGCGGGTGTGGTGCTTGTCGGGTTTTCGCTGGCAATGAAGTACATTAAGCCCATTTATTGGGGGTTCATCGCGGGTATGTCTTTGTTTGTTTTGTTCTGGGGATTCCTGACAAAGATTCGCGGACGTTTCATCTGGAAAGATGCCATCACGTTCTCTTTTTGGTTTCCGCCAAAGATTACGCACTTTCTGAAAAGCGAAAGTAGTGCGACCTGATGCAACTTGATGAATGACAGCCCCTCGCTTTTTAGCGAGGGGCGTTTTTTACATAAGCCTTGTGTAAACGCGAGGTTTGTGGTTAGATGAAGATTGGATCGGTTCTCTTAAAGAGGAAAACACATGAATACTATAGTAGTTGGGTCAAGTCCTGAGTTTTTGCTGTTTTTGGCAGCAGTATGGGCGCTCATGATCGGTGCGGGCATGCTTGTCCGCGGAAACACACGCGTACCTTCCCCGCGCGTAATGTGCAAACATCTCGGCAATATCACGCTGGTGTTAATGTTGATGATGTATTTCGTTTCGGGCTTTTCCGGCGTCGTAGAGACCGCCTTTGTGTTTGGTATCGGGGCGTACATTTTTCTCGCTGTAGCGGAAAAACGAATCTTCCCGTTTGACTTCGGAGAAAAGTAATGGAAAGTTCAGTGTTGTTTGGCGGGGAATTCCTGGCTACGATATTATTGGTGATCATTTTTGCATGCGGTGCCGGGGTTATGGTGCGGAAGTGTCCGCAGATAGGCGAAGTGTTTTTGAGGCGTTTATCTGGCGTGCTCATGGTCGCGTTTGCGGTATTCTACTTGTTGTATGAAGAATGGGTGCTTGCCATTCACGCGGTTATCTACTTTATTTCCGGCACTTTCATTTTTGCCAGTATCATAGAAGATCGCCGTGTGCCCTTGAGTCAGATATTTCTACACAAAAAAAGATAAAGGAGTTGTATAACGGTCCGCTCGCAAGAGCCGACCGTTTTTTTATTGATCCAAGCCGCAAATACCCTCAATTTCACCTATAGCAAATTCTAGCATATGCTAGAATTTGCTATAGGTGAAAAGCTAAAACTCGATAGACGAATTGTACGATATGGAGAGCATTTTGGGCTCGGGTTAGTAACTCTGCATTCCAAGCGAAGAAAGGAATTGTTTCAACTCCGCCCCTTTGATGGCGCGGAACTGCCCCGGTTTGATCGAGCCGAGGAGAATGTTCATGATCCGCGTACGCTTGATGTCGAGGACGACATATCCTTCCGCGGCGCACATCCTGCGCAGCTGATGTTTCTTGCCCTCGGTGATAATAATAGAGAATTTTTGTTCGCCCCGTTTTTCCGTACGCGCGGGTTTGGTGGGGTATCCTTCAATATCAACGCCCGCTTCAAGGTGTTTAAGAAATCTTCCGGTTATGGGCTTGTCTACCGCTACGACATATTTTTTTTCGTGTTCTCTCTCTGGCGACAGAAGTCTGCCGGTAATGCGTCCGTCATTTGTGAGAATAATGAGACCATGCGAATCTTTATCGAGGCGCCCGATGGGGAATACGCGCTCTTGTATCTGCTTACTCATCAGATCTTCAATACTTTTTTCGTCGTCGTTCGGACTGTGGGTGATAATGCCCTGTGGTTTGTAATAAGCCAAATACAGGTACTCTTTTGGTGTCGAGAGCTTAATATTCACTACGTCTCCTTTTTGCACCACGTCGCCTAAAATGGCGATGCGCCCGTTAAGAGAGACTTCTTTCTCTTCAATGAGTTTATCTGCGCCGCGGCGGGTGGATTCGCCCGTAAGTGCGAGGTAGCGGTTTATTCTTATTGGATAAGGGATGTTCATGGTCTCCTGTTACGTTAACGTTAGGCGCCTTAGCAGAAATTTTATAATTTTTTTAAAAATGTGTCAAATTTTTTGCAAACTCTCGGTTTTTAGATATACTATGTCCAGATTGTTTTTGTGTACATAGAGAAAACAAAAGGAGAAAATATGCCGTTCTGGATTGAAGATATACTTCATGAAATTGGTACTGTAGTGCCGTGGTTTATCTTGTGGTTTGGACTGAATGTGTTTTTTGGATATTTGCTGCGTGACCGCGTTACCCTGTTGATGTTTCGTTTGCTAAACTTACTGATCATGGTCGTCGGTTCTTATTTTGCGTTGGACTTCGCGATGGAGGATTCTCTGGAAATCGGATTTATCACCTGGCTGTTTACTTTTACTTTTACCTGCGGACTGTTGACCGGCTTTGAAGGGCGATGGCTGTATAAAGAGCTTTTTTCCATCGGTTTCTGGTTTCGACCACAAGGAGATAGTAGTCAGGCGCGCAAAAAACGCGACAAAAAACCGGCAGCTTAAGTGCTTGGCCTCTGTTTTGACGCAGGGGCTTTTTTCTTGACAAAAATATATTATTTTTGAATAATTAGCACTAGAGTTGTTGTTCATTACCATCAAAAATGCATTGCCGAGGAGGCGAACATGAATATCTTGAGAAACATCAGTCTGTTTTTTTCAGACCGACTGGATGCCAGAAATGCCAAAAATTTTGCCGTCCAAGACAAGTTTTTTACCCGCGCGAATCTCCTGACATTTTCTGGAATATGTGCTGTTGGGCTTTATGTTTTTCAGTTCACGACAAACACCTTGATTGCGTGGATACCGATTACAAAAATTTATGTCGCTCTGACAGATATATTTGACGGTTGGCTGGCGGATGCGCATAACGAACATAGCAAGATCGGTAAAGTTCTGGATACTGTACGCGATCGTTTTGACACCGGAGCGGTTCTGATAAACATGTGGCTATTGTTCGGTACGGATGCCACATCGTTTATTTCTTTAATCGCGGGAGCGGAAATCATTATTTTCCTTGAAGGATTGTGCTTGTATATTTCGAACAAGGAAATAGCCGAGGTGCATAAGGCGGGGAAATTCCGAATGACTGTGCATCAGGTGTGTGCGTTCGCAGTCTTAGTGCAGGCATACTGGCTTGAGTTTTTTTACATCGACGCTCCATTTTTGCTGGGGCTGATGGCGGGCGCAAGCGGCCTCGCTCTTCTGTCGTATAATTATTTCCATCGAAAAGAATTAGTGTTGATCTTCCGCCGTTTTGCGGAAGAGGTCTAAATGTGGGGGCAGTTGCCCCCCCTTTTCTTTTTGTGGCTTTTTGCTACGATCAAGTATATGAAGTTTGTGCAAAAACACGTATGTTGAGGAAAAACTAAAAAAGAACTATATGTCTAAAACAAAGGAGCATGTCGTCCATATAGACGAACACGACTGCGAGATCGGGGTTATACCGCGGAAAGAAGCTCACAGGACAGGGCTTCTTCATCGCGTTGTTATCATTTATGTTTTTGATGCGGAAGGGAATATTCTCGTTCAGGAGCGTGCGGATGACGGTCGGTTTGATCATTCCTCCGCCGGGCATGTCGACCCCGGAGAAACCTATCTTGAGGCAGCGAAGCGCGAACTTGGCGAAGAGCTCGGGATATTCAATGTTCCCCTCGAAGAACATGGCATGCTTTTGGTGGACGAGATGCTTCCGAAAAAAGGCAGACACAAAAAGCATTTGTATAAAATGTATTCTTGCACAGCAACACCCGGCAAGATCCAAGCAGAAGAAGTGAAGAGCATACGTTTTGAAGACCCGAACATCGTTTTTGAAAAGATCCAAGCTGATCCTCATCGCCGATTGTATACGGGAGGATTCGCGGCGTCTCTCCCGCTTTTACTGCGCATAAAAAACCGGCGGACATGAGATGTGGATAATATGTATGGTTTTTGTGGTACAATAAAATTAAGAACCGTAATAAAAACAGCAATAAACATCCACAACCATGCTTTTAAAGAAAAAAGACGAGCTTGAAATGGCGGCGCTTGCGCCGAACGCGCAAACCGCGAACAACGATGACGACACGCCGATGAGGAGCATAAAGCAAGATACTCATTCCGGTATCACTACGCGCGCGCCTGCTCAGCAGATAGAGGTAGAAGTGCACCCGGAACAGCAAACGCCGCCGCCCGTGCGAGGGGGGCTTCTCCGAAAAAGGGAAGCGGCGGACGAAGAGAATCCGGACAACGAGGTCACCCCGGCAGTCTGGCTCAATGAGATCTTCATGGAGGCGGTGCGCTTAGAGGCGTCTGATATTCATATCACCCCGGAGAAGGATTATATTTCCGTGAAGTTTCGCGTCAATGGCGTGATTACTGAAGTTGCAAAATGGGATATCGACTATCACGACATGGTCATATCTCGCATCAAGGTCATTTCCGGGCTTCAGGTGGTGGAAAAAAACATTCCGCAGGACGGACACCTTGAACTGCTCTTTGAGGTTCCTGCTCGCGCGGCAACAGAGCAAGAGCCGCTCAGAGAATTCAACTTCCGTGTTTCCACCATGCCGACCATCAATGGCGAAGCGGCGGTGCTTCGCGCGCTCAACAAAGAAGGTTCACTTTTGCCGCTCGACCAGATTGGGCTCTCTGAGAAAGCTATCCTTGTGGTGAAGAAAATTTTGCGCCGCGGGCATGGTATCGTGCTTATGACCGGACACAGCGGTTCAGGAAAGACCACCACTTTGTACTCGGTGCTCAATTACCTGAATACGACTGACAAAGCGATTTTAACCCTTGAGGATCCGGTTGAGTATCGCGTTGCGAACATTCAACAGTCGCAGGTCAATCTTGCGACGGGATACAATTTCAGCGCCGGATTGAAAGCGCTCTTGCGGCAGGATCCGGACATTATCATGATTGGAGAGATCCGCGATGAAGAGACTGCCGGTATCGCTATGCGCCTCGCACTCGTCGGACGGCTGGTACTCACCACGCTTCACACGAACAACATTTCCGGCGCACTCGTCCGCATGACAGATATGGATATTGCAAAATCAATTGTCGCCTCCGCCTTCATCGGTATAATTGCCGAGCGTTTGGTACGAAAGATATGCGACCAGTGCCGCGTTGAGTCCGTGCCGCCATACGAGTTGTTGAAAATGTTCGATATCGAATGGCAGGAAGGAGTAAAGGTATATGCGGGAAGAGGATGCGATGCCTGCAGTCAGAGCGGATACCGCGGAAGAATAGGCATCTTTGAGGTCCTTGAGATTGATGATATATTTCGAAATCTGATTGTTCAGCAGGCATCTGGGGAAGTCCTTGATAATTATGTAAAAAGCCGCGTCGTGGAAACGCTGCGCGAAGACGGATTCGATAAGGTGCGTCGGGGGATCACGACGCTTGAGGAGGTGGTACAGGTTACTATTTAAGAGTTCGCGCCTGCGAGGCGCTACGGGCTGGTGAAAACCAAATCGTGTTGCAAAAAAATACAGTGTCCATACAAAACATGGACACTGTAGAGACCTTACGTAATCGCCTTCTTGGATCGCTGCTTAAGATTTGCAGCAGTTAAGACAGATTGAATCCAGTCGACGATATCTTGAATAACCACCCCCGAACCAAAACCCTTCAGGATTTCATGGAACATTCCGGGATAGTCTGTCGTCGGTATTCCCGCTTTTTCGTAGTGCTCTTTTTTGGCAACGCCATCGAATTCTCCGCGAAAGAAACGCACCGCAAAAGGAAGGCGTTCATATCCTTCATCTTTGATATAATCAAGCACCTCCCGCGTTATTTGTAAAATCAAAGATGCGGTACCCGCGGGGAGAGGACCCTTGTATATTTTGCGGTCGTTCCATATTTCTTCGACAACTTTGGGGTCGTGGTTGATGTTCCCCTTATCCATAGAGAGTTCAGTGATAAGGAACCCAGGAAAATATTTCCCTAAAATCGGGGCGGCGTAGATTTTCCAATCGGCAACTTCTTTTTTTGCCGGATCCGTGCATGCAGCGCTGAAAAATTTGACAATGCCGCACCATGCCGCGGAAGCAAGGGAAAATAACGCTTTTTTCAGGCTCACATCCTCCGCAACGTTGAGCGGCATACCCAAACAGGCAACGCCGATGACGCGGGATTTGATGTGTCTCGGAGCGGAAAACATCAAATAGTGGAGAACATAACTTGCCCCCATCGAAAAATCAATAAACACGATTTTCGAAACGACGGGAGTACGGATGTGCGTGTCTTCGGGGGTTTCCCGGTAGGCGGACACTTCTACAACCGCACTTTCAATGCACGCATTAACTTCCCTCATGTCATAGATATGACATTTTGCACCGACACTGTCTCCATGTGCAGGGAGATCGATGATGAGAACATTAAAATTCAGTCTTCGTAAAAACTCCGCGAAAATCTCGTAGAGCCATCCGTATCCGCGCAGTCCGTGAACGATGACAATGTTCAGGAGGGCATTCGCCGCATCCTCCACTCCATTTGCGTTGATGGCTTTGAAGGGATAGCGCTTATGGTCCAAATGAGAAGTCAGCCTGTGCCGGTTGTACCCCCGCCGCTCTCTTTCTCTGCGCGATGCTTTACGGCGATCCTCGTCGGAACGCACTTTTGGCGTTCTCAATGAAACCATGAGTGAGATGAGCGAGGACAAAAGACCGCCGATTTTTGTTTGTATTTTTTTGATCCCCCTGTCTCGATATGGAAACAGGGAATCCAATGACGTAAAAGTAAACATGGAAATCTCCTGTAAAGTTTAAAGTTCCGATGTATCTGAATTTATACTACCTCTTGTTCGTGCCGTTGTCAAATGAACATGGGCTTGACAACGGACGGATAATTTATTATATTTTGTACCAGTTTTGGCGTTTTTGAAAATTACAAACGGAGGTGAAAAATGGTCAAAAATAAAAATAAGGGCGGGCGGGGCGGCGACCCGCAGAGATACATTCAAGATCTGGAAGAACATATCCGCGTGTTGGAAGAACGCGTTCGCGAACTGACCGAACTTTGTGCACATGATCCGCTTACGGGGTTGTTGAAATCGGATGGTTTTGAACAGGAGGTGCTTTTGCGTATGGAAGGTATGTCTCGTAAAAAGCGTGCGGATGATACTTGCCGCATCGTTGGTCCGGTTGCAATAGTTTTTGTAGATGTTGATCACTTTAAGAAAGTGAATGACGCGTGTGGATATGAGGAAGGAGACGAGATATTGCGGATTCTCGCAAATATCATTCGCGACGAAGACTTGGTCGTTCGCCGCGGCGGAGATGAGTTTCTTATTGCCCTCTTTGATATGGATAAAGACGTGGCGGGGGAACGATTGATGGGAATGCGTACACAGTTTGAAATTGCCGTTGCAAATTCAAAAAAGCTCCCCAAACTTCCATTTGTTGTCAGTTTTTCTTTTGGAATTCAAATGGTGTCCTACCCCTCAGATGCCGTTCTTTTGAAAAAGGCGGAGCATGATGCCGGAGAAGAAATGAAAAGACACAAAGAGAGAAGAGGAATGGGACGGTAAAAGAGGTAAAATGCGGGTTCGTTTAAACGAACCCGCATTTTTTTTGCAAAAAAGAGCGAAATGCGATATATTTGACACACGCCCGGGTAGCTCAGTTGGTAGAGCACGTCATTGGTAATAAACGGGTCTAGGTCGAAAAGAGAAAATACTTTGACAACGAAAGGGTAAAATACAGATTTAGTGCGTTTCGAGACCACATCTTGCACTAAACTGGTCGCGGGTTCAAAAAAAGAATATGTCAGAGTATGCTCTCACATAAAAACTATGCCTGGGTAGCTCAGTTGGTAGAGCACGCCATTGGTAATGGCGAGGTCAGCAGTTCAATCCTGCTCTCAGGCTCCAAATTAGTCTTTTCAAAAACGATGCGCCGGTTGGAAGTTTTTCCACAATGGACATTCAAATACTCGCTCGGAAGTTTTACGAGCATTCGACGTATATTCGTGGTTATTCAAAAGCGACGGTAGAGAGGTATCAGAAAATTATAAACCCCTACTGCGAGCAGATGCACGTGTCCGAAATAGAACAGGTAACGGAGGAGAACGTGCGGAAGATGTTTTACTACGGGCGCACGGAAAGGAAATGGAAATCACGCACGTACATTTGTTATTACATGTCGCTCAAAGTGTTTTTCCGCTGGTGCAAGGATAGCGGATATATGACAATCGAACCCATGAAAGGTTTGGAACTGCCAAAGGTAGACAAACGCCTCCCTTCGCGTTTGACGAAGCAAGATACCCTCCGGTTGCTTGAAATTATTTATAACTATCCATACGACTACAAATTTCTCAGATACAGAAACCACGCCATCTTCTCAATGTTTCTTTTTGCCGGTTTGAGAAAAGAGGAATTATTGAAATTGAAGTACATGGACGTCGATATTGAAAACATGAGTCTTTTCGTAAGACAAGGAAAAGGGAACAAAGACCGCATCGTTCCCATCAGTTATACGCTCGCGAGTACGCTGAAAAGGTATCAGGAAGAGCGAAAACGGCTCAATAAAACCTGCCCAGAATTCTTCGCCTCCCTCAATCGTGATTTGGGATACACCAATAACGGACTGAAAAGATTGGTGGAACAATTAAGAAAAGCCACGGGTCTCAATTTCTCCATCCACAAGCTCCGCCACACATTCGTCACCCTCATGCTTGAAGGTGGGTGCGACATTTACAGCCTCTCGAAGATGATGGGACACAGCGACATAAAGACAACGACCATTTACCTCTCGGCAAGTACGGAGCTCTTGCGAGCACAGATGACGAAACATCCATTGAATGATTTGTAAGGGTAGTTTTTAGCCCACATGGCACGCGTGTCCCGTTTAAAACCCTTGAAAATTCAGCTGATTTGAGTCACCCTTGA
>CAYRXD010000023.1:0-18643 GCA_964428135.1 uncultured Candidatus Saccharibacteria bacterium
TTTTCCGTAACGTCGGTTTCTGCCGATGATGATTGTGGGAATGAGATTACGGTCTCATTCTCTCCAATGAAACCTGGTTTGGATGGGTTCAACTTAACCACGGAATACCAGGGGGAATGGGGCATTACTTTTGGTGGTAATTC
Organism: uncultured Candidatus Saccharibacteria bacterium; assembly: GCA_964428135.1. GTDB lineage: Bacteria > Patescibacteriota > Minisyncoccia > Phycocordibacterales > CAIJYI01 > CAIJYI01. The sequence continues at coordinate 144 of CAYRXD010000023.1, forward strand.
CTTACCAGATAACTTCGTCTGGGATGGAAAGTTATTGAATCCAACCACCGTTATTTTCCCGACAAAGGTGTGTCGGGTTAGAGTGACCTTCAAAGATAGGGACTCCAACACTCAAGATCACATTCTTATTGCATCGGATAAATGGGGAAAGGAAGTCGCCAAAGCGGCGGTAAGAAAAAATGGAATGTCGGCATTGCCGACGGTTCTTACCGTCAAAAACGCAAACATCTGGTACGTGGACGTCAAACATGTTCCGGATGGCGAAGTGCAATTACTGGCTATTTCTTACAAAACCAAGATGTAGTCAAGATATTTTGTTCCGGTGTCCCGGGCGGCAATGCCGCCCGGTTTTTTATTTTTTGAAGTATTGAAGATATGATATAGTGAATGTGGCGCATACCTCACAGACAATATTTGCGGGGTCGTCTAACCGGTAGGACGGGGCGCCTCTGAAGCGCTTCATGTTGGTTCGAACCCAACCCCTGCAGTTTCTTTATGTACTACCTCTATATCCTCGAATGCAAAGACGGAACCCTCTATACCGGCATAACCACGGATGTCGAACGGCGATTCAATGAACACAAGAACGGGAAAGGCGGGAAGTATACCAGCGCGAAAGCAGCGTTAAGAATAGTATATACCGAAGAACACCCGAACAGATCGGAAGCCTCCAAAAAGGAATCGGAGATAAAGAAGTGGACACGGCGGCAAAAGCTGGAAGAAATCAGATTGTATAGCGAAAAATCTTGACACGAACCACCTTGATATGTTAAAATAAAACAACTTTAAAGGACTGTCAAATTAAGCAATAGAGGAACAAACCAATGGCGGATATATCAATCATCACCGTGAATATATTTCTCTTTTTAACCCTGTACGCGCAGGTGCTTTTATTGTTCACCTTTTTTGAACGAAAGAACATATTTGGCGGCAGCGCAGAGACTCGGGCGCAGGCGCCGAATAAATTTCCCGTCGTTACCATTATCGTTCCCGTATGGAATGAAGAAAAGACGCTTGCCGGTACCATCAATTCGCTTCTCGGACTTGATTATCCGAAAGAGAATCTCGATATTATTATCGTTGATGACGGCAGCAAGGATGGGACGCGCCAGGTGGCAAATACATTTAAAAAACACCCTCAGGTGCGCGTGTTCCACAAAGAAAATGGCGGGAAACATACGGCGGTTAATTTGGGAATCAGGCGCGCGAGGGGTGAGCTCATAGGTTGTCTTGATGCTGATTCTTTTGTGGATAAAAACGCGCTTCTTGAGATTGTGAGGTGTTTTGAAGATGATAAGATCATGGCGGTAACACCGGCTATTCGCGTTCATACGCCGGGAAACACCTTGCAGAAAATACAGCGCGTTGAATACAATATGGGCATTTTCCTCCGTAAAATGTTTGGTTCGATGAATGCCATTCATGTCACCCCCGGACCCTTCTCGATCTTCCGTAAAAAAGTATTCGATGACCTTGGCGAATATCGCCGTGCGCATAATACCGAAGACATGGAAATGGCGCTCCGTATGCACAAGAACTATTATCCGATCGCGAACGCGTACACGGCGTATGTTTATACCGTGACTCCGCGGACAGTCAAGGGTTTGTATAAACAGCGGCTCCGCTGGGTCTATGGATTTCTTGCAAATGCCATTGACTACCGCATGATGATATTTAATAAAAAATACGGCAATGTCGGCGTGTTTACTTTGCCCGCCGCTATCGTATCCATTATCGCCGCTCTGTATTTCACATCACTTGCCGTCGTTCATTTTTCAGCACGACTCGCGGAAAAGATGCTTGAGGTGCGGACAGTCGGTATGTCGTGGGAAATGCGCCCATATTCGTTCGATTGGTTCTTTGTGAACACGGACGAAACTGCGATTATTATTTACATTTTGCTCATCTCAACGGTGTTTATCGTATTTACCGGGAAAAAGCTCGCGGAAGGGAATATGAAAGTTTCGAGCGACATGCTGTACTTTTTGACGCTTTACGGATTTCTTGCGCCCCTGTGGCTTTTCAAGGCAGTCTACAACGTAGCCTTCGGTAAAAAAACGACTTGGAGATAGAAAACAGTCCACAAAGTACCTCGTCATGACTTTGGACTTTAAGGACTTTTGACTTTTGACTCAATTTTTATGTATAAAGCAGATTGGAAAAAATATTTCATAGTATTCTTAATCACGCTCGGAATCTTTGCGACGGCTTTTTATGTGAGCATACGCTTAAACGACAAAAAACTTGAAGAGATACAGACGATCCAAAACCGCGTGTCGATTGATATTCTTTCTTCTGAAACGCAGTTCGCACTTTTGTCAGAGTCATCATGCGAGACGGTGGGTGATTCGTCCCTTTCTAAGGATCTTGATTCTCTTGGGGCGAAACTTTCTTATGCCGAGGATAATATAAATTCAAACCAGGAAGAGATTTTGTGGCTCAAGAAGAATTACGCGCTTCTTGAAATAAAAGACTATGTACTTATGAAAAAACTTGCGCAGAAATGCGCCGTGAAGCCGGTTTACATATTGTACTTTTATTCTAACAAAACGGGCGTTTGCGAAGATTGCGAGAAAGAGGGAATCGTTCTGACGGAGCTCCGCCGGAAGTACCCCGGACTGCGCGTCTATTCATTCGATTATGATCTTGACCTTCCGGCGCAGAAAACGCTTCTGACGCTTTATAAACTGAAAGACGCTCCTCTTCCGGCGCTCGTGATAAACGATAAAACGGAGTACGGTTTTAAGAGCGTCGAGGATATAGAATTGCTCGTGCCGGAATCGAAAAATCTCACCGAAGAAGGTCTCGCGACGACAACCGCGGCAACGACTACGAAAGGCGTGAAGAAGAAATAGCCCTTGCGACGAGCAAGTGACAAACCTCGCTTCGTTGTCTATACTTTAAACGATGGAAGAACATATCAAACGCATTACGAAAAAAAAGGCGGCATTGGACAGTTTGCGTCCTTTTCCCGCTGAAATACATCGTTTGATTCTTTCCGGCATTGACGACACGTGGGCGGGGCGATATCGCGCCGTTTCCGTACGTGTTGCCGGGTCAACGGTGGTTTTCCCCAATCCGACGAAGGTACCGGAGCTCATGAAAGAATTTTCCGCATGGCTTTCCGGCGGCAATCCTGATCATGCGCTGAAAACGGCGATTGACGCGCATCTCAAACTGATTACCATCCATCCGTTTGTCGACGGCAACGGGTCGCACCGCGCGGCTCCTCCTTAACTTGCTCTTGCTCCAAGAAGGATACCCCGCGGCCATCATCCGCCCGGAAGACCGCCGAGAATACTTGAATTCTCTCGAGAAAGCGCAAACCCTCGGAGAGAAAGAAGAATATTACGCTTTTATGCTTGAGGCGATAGAACGTTCGATAGATATGTATCTCGAAGCACTCGGGACGAAATAGTTTTCCGAAAGAGGCGCTATTGACTTAAAAGTAGTACTACACTATAGTACTACTATATTAATAGTAGTACTTATCATAAATCTATGTTTTTCAAAAGGAAACTGTATTCTTCTCTCAAGGACCATCTTTCGACGCCTGAGGTTACGGTACTAACCGGTATGCGCCGTACGGGCAAGACGACGCTCATAAAACAGCTTCTGTCGGAAATATCTTCTGAAAATAAAGTATATTTTGATTTTGAAAATATCGCCGACCGCGAGTTTTTTTCCCAAAAAAATTATGAGAACATTCCTTTTGCGCTGTCCGGACGCGGGCTTGATATGAAAATCAAATTATACATCGCGATTGATGAGATACAGCTTGTACCCAATAGCCCGAGTGTCATAAAATATTTGCACGACCACTACGACATTAAATTTCTCGTTACCGGTTCCAGTTCATACTATCTCAAAAATCTTTTCAGCGAGTCGCTTGCGGGAAGAAAGAAAATTTTTGAGCTTTTCCCGCTTGATTTCGGCGAGTTTCTTGTTTTTAAAGGAATACCCCACTCATCGCGCGATTTTTCCGAGAGCGCTTTTCTTTTTTCGGAATTTGAACGATTGCAAATTTTCTACGAAGAGTTTATTCGATTTGGCGGTTTTCCCGAGATTGTTCTTGCGCTTGACGACGCGCGGAAAAAAGATTTACTGATCGATATTTTGAGTTCATACATTAATATAGATATTGCGACCCTTGCCGATTTTCGTCGAAAAGATATAGTGTATTCCCTCATGCAGATGCTCGCAAGCCGTGTCGGGAGCCGCCTTGATTACGCGAAACTTGCCAGAAATATCGGGGTATCTCCGGTAACGGTGAAAAATTACGTTGATTTTTTCGAACAAACATATTTTCTCTCTCGCGTTCCCGTATTTTCGCGAAGCCCCGACAAAGCTATCGTGAAGGCGAAAAAACTTTATTTTTCCGATAACGGCATCCTGAATATTCTTGCGGAAGTTTCCGGTGGGTCGCAATTTGAAAATGCCGTTTTTACCGAGCTTCGTCATTACGGAGAAGTCCGGTATTATGCGCTCAAAAATGGCAGAGAAATTGATTTCATTGTTGGCAGGAACATGGCTTTTGAAGTCAAAGAAACGCCCGCGGAAAACGATTTGAAATCGCTTCATGCGCTTGCTGAAAAAATCGGGATTAAAAAATACCGCCTCATCGGTCGCCGCGCGTCGCCGACATGGAAGGATTTTATTTGGGGCGGAGATATTGGGTAACGAAGCGTGCCGCGGCTGGTTTTTATTGCCTTCAATTGTAGATATCATGCGTGCCGACATCAACGTAAAAGACCGTGCCTTTTTCTTTTACTCGCCCTGACTCTGAATGTAAAAAAAGTTTTTGTGCTAAAATGGAGAGATGGAAAACTTGCGTAGCGGTGTGAAGTGAAGCCGGTCCGCACTACCGAGGCGACGACAACGAAAGACACGAAGAAGAGGTAAAACCTTATTGGGGGTTAAGAAAATAAAAAATCATGGAAAAACACTATTCCGAGGTTTCATCAACTTGGCGAAATTTTGAAGATGTTTCTTCTGAACTTGGGATAATTCGTGAAGATTTAAAAGGAAAGATTATTCTCGATATTGGAAGTGGCGGAGCTGGGTTTGCCGAAGGAGTAAAACAAAACAAAGAACTTAAATCCAGAGTAATTTCTCTTGATCCGAATTATAATCTTGAGACACTTTCCGAGGAAAATCGTGATTTAATGCGGAATGCCGTTAAAGAGATCAATAAAGAAGGACTTGATGCGGTTGCGGGATTATCGGAAAGTTTGCCGTTTAAAAATGAATCTTTTGATTTGATTATTTCAAACCACGCAGTCCCTTGGCATATTGCAGAAGATGCGGAAAAAGTAACAAAAAGCATTAAAGAAATAATCAGAACTCTTAAGCCCGGAGGAGAGGTAAAATTGCACCCTGTTGAGGAAGAGACTTTTAAGTTGATAGAGAATGTTGTTGGCGATAATTGTTCGGTTGAGATAAAGAAAAAAGTTTTAACAATCAGGAAAGAAGGCGGCATCCAAGAGGGAAACGAGCATTAATTTTTTTCAGCGACGGGCGATTGTTAAAATTTTTCCACAAACTTATTGCTACACTAATATAAATGGAAAATCTTGAACAGAAACGAAAGGTGGCGAAAAAACTCCGTGAATGGAGGGAAAATCAGGCTCGAAAAGATGGCGTGGAGCTTTTTCGCATTATCTCAAACGATGCGGTAAATGGCATCGTCGAGGCGCTTCCGACCACGAAAGAGGCGCTTTTGGAAGTGAAAGGAATTGCGGAAAAAAAACTTCAGAAGTATGGGAGGGATATTTTGGCTATTGTGGCAGGAGAAGTAAGTGACAATCTTTTTAGTGCCTCCGCAGAGGCAAAGGAAGGTTCGGAAACCATTGGTTTCCGCACGAGGAGCGCCCGCGGCGCTGACTTGAAGATAGAAAAAATTTTCACAGTGAGTGATTATCTTGATTTGCTTAACGCGGGGATACAACAATTTGAGGCGAAAGTGGTCGGGGAGATTTCCAGCTTGGATATTCGCGGGAATTATCTCTTTTTCGGGGTGAAAGACAAAGACGGTTCTTCGATGTCGTGCTTTATGTGGGCGAGCAATTACCGAATAAGCGGCGTAATTCTTGAGGAGGGCTTGGAGGTGATGCTTTCGGGGTTCCCGAAAATTCACAAACCGTCCGGGCGCATTTCTTTTGAAGTAAACACCGTTGAACTTGTCGGGGAAGGCGCGCTGAAAAAAGCCTATCTTGAGTTAAAAAAGAAACTTGAAAAAGAAGGACTGTTTAGCGAAGAGCGAAAAAAACCGATACCGGAATATCCGCAGAGGATTGGACTCATCACCTCAAGCACCGGTGCGGTCATTCACGACTTTTTGAACAACATCGGCAAATTCGGTTTCAAAATTTCTTTTCGCGATTCGCGCGTGGAAGGAGCGCTTGCGGTGCGCGAGCTCGTGTCCGCCGTTCGGTATTTCAAAAAAATCGGCGGCATTGATGTGCTGGTAATGATACGCGGCGGCGGCTCGCTCGAATCGCTTCAGGCATTCAACAACGAAACGCTTGTGCGAGAGATAGCGGATTGCCCGTTTCCCGTGATGGTCGGTATCGGGCACGACAAAGACGTACCGCTCGTTTCGCTCGTCGCGGACAAAGCGGCGTCAACTCCAACGGCGGTGGCGAAAGCTTTGAATGCCACATGGGAGCAGGCGCTTTCAAAGGTGCGCTTCCTCGAACAACGGATATTCGGCGGCTTCTCCGCACTGCTCCATGAAAAAAAAGAAAAACTCTGGCGATTTTCGAGCACGATTGAAAATGGCTTCAGAGGACTGCTTCAAAGATTCCGCATCGCCGAAGAACGTTTGCAAAGAAGCGCCATAACCATCGGACACGCCATCGCGCAAACAAAAGATGCCCTCACTCGTTTCCAAAAAACCCTCATCGAAAAATTCCAAGCTGATTTCCGTCGTTCAAAAGAAAACTTGCTCAATACGGCAAAAATCATCGCCTTAAATGACCCGGAAAGGGAACTTCGCCTTGGCTACTCAATAGCCTTTTCAAAAGGAAAAGTCGTGCGTCGTGTTGAGGATGTGAAAGCAGGTGAAGAAGTTGATATTCGGGTTGGGAACGGTACAATTATTACAAACGTATCAGATAAGAAAAAATAATATGGAAAAGAAAACAAACGGAGTGAATTTGAATGAAACGTTAAAAAAGCTCGAAGCCATTTCGCAGTGGTTTGATTCGCGCAAGGAGGTAGACGTGGAGGAAGGTTTGAAGAAAGTGAAAGAAGGCGCGGAGCTTATCCGCGAGAGCAAAAAACGCCTTGCGGAGATTGAGAATGAGTTTGAGGAGGTGAAGAAGGGGATGGCGGACGATAAAGAGGATGAGAATTAAAGTTCTACTTCGTATCTTCAATCAAAAGAGAATAGCGAATCCCCAAGAGTATAAGGATTCCGAGGGCGAGGAAGAGGTATTGAATATCGAAGAAGGAAAGGAAGACCGAGGCGGCGAGGGGACCTATAAAAAAGGCGATAGGTCTCGTATGACGGAAAAAGCTCAGCGTGTTGGTGTCGCTCGCATTAATTTTTTTGAAAAAATACGTTTCCGACATGATTTCTACCGCGGCGGCACCGATACGCGTGAAGAACAGGAGGATTGCCCAGACGACAACATCTTTTTCGGATATGAAAGAGAGAGAAAAGGTGGAGAGGGCGAGAATAAAAAATCCCGCGATGAGAATCTCTTTTTCGCCGAGCCGCTTGTCGGCGATCTCGCCGAGGGGGAGTTCGAAGAAGACGAAAGGAAGAAGCATGATTCCGAAAATGGTTCCGATTTCCGTCCAGTCAAAACCCATGCGCATATTCAAATATACCGGCATATAGATAATCATCCAGGAATAAAAAAACTGGAGGAGAAAATTCGTCATCAGTATTGCGTGGATGTCTTTGTTGTGCCATATTTTTTTCGTCGCTTCTCCCCATTTAAACTCGCGGTATTCCGGGTCTTTGAATGTTCTGAAATGAAGCACTGCGACGAGCAAGACCGGCAACAGGAAGATTGCGGCAAGGGTATATACTTTTGAAAAATTCGCGTCGGAGATGAACATCCCCGCAAGGAAAGGTCCCAAGACGGTCGCGAAATTCATGGTCGTCAGGAATAACCCCCTTGTTTTTCCGGTTGTTTCGTCTTTTGAGTTGCTCTCGGTAAAGACATCAAAGTTAAATAAGAGTGCGGCGATGAGGCTTTGATGCACGATAAAAATAGCGGCGAGAATAAAGGAACCGGAGAGGAAAGAAAGCCCGAGAAAAAGGAGTATTTCGAGGATGGTAAAAAACACCGTTGCCGCGTAGTTGCCGAAGCGGCGCAGTATTTTTGGGATAAGAGAAAGAGTGATAATCGTACCGAGTGCGCCAAGCGTGTATATAACGCCGATGGCGCGCTCGTCAAAATGCCCCGCCAAAAAAGAAGAGTTGATGTAGAGCGTTATGGAAAAGTGAAGCGAGAGGAAAAATGCCGACAGGTATATGGCGGGCAGTATATTTTTTGTTTTGGGGGTGCGGCGAAACATTATTCAATTTATTATGTCTGCATTATACCCCCAAAATCACCGGCAGGACAATCGGGCGCTTGGCGGTTTGCTGGAAGAGGTAGCGCCCGACGTTGTCAGTGACGATGTTTTTGACATAGTCGAAGTTGATCGGGTTCATGCCGACGATGTTATCTTCAATGGTTTTTTTTATGATGAAGCGCGATTGCCGGAGGAGGTCTTGGTTCTCGCGCAGATAGACGAAACCGCGAGAGAGAATGTCCGGGGACTTCCGGAGTTTTCCGGTGCGTATATCGACAACGGCAACCACGATAAACATGCCATCCTGTGCGAGCATTTGCCTATCGCGTATAACCACTTCCTGCATGTCGCCCATAGAGAATCCGTCCACGAGCACCAGTCCCGATACGGCTTTTTCCGGAAGTGCGCGGATTTTTTCACCCTTTTCGATTTCAATAATCGTGCCGTTGTCGGGAATAACGATATTCTCTTCTTTGACGCCGTTTGCGACCGCAATGTCCGCGTGCGAGCGCAGTTTGTAATGGAAGCCGTGAAGCGGAATAAAGAATTTCTCGCCGACTTTTCGATGGATCCACCCGAGTTCGTCGCCGTTCGCGTGTCCGGAAGCATGTACCTCGGAGATCTTGTAGTGAATGATCTTCGCCCCTTGGCGAGAGAGGTTGTCTTTGATCTTTTGTACGCCCATTTCATTGCCGGGGATAATTGAAGAAGAGAGCAAGACGGTGTCATTCTTATTAATCTTGAAGTATTTGTGTGTTTTATTCGCCATTCGCATCAGCGCGGCGAATTCTTCACCCTGAGATCCGGTCACGATGGCGACAATCTTTGACGGCGGGATTGATTCCATCTGTTCGGAAGAAATGAGGGTGTCTTTGTGTACTTTTAAGAGTCCTACTTCTTTAGCAACCTCAACGTTCGTTTTCATGCTGCGCCCTTCGATGACGACTTTTTTACCGTGTTTTTCACAGACGTGAATGATCTTAATGATCCGTTCAAGCTGTGAAGCGAAGGTGCCGATGACGAGACGCCCCTTTGTTTCCCCGATGATATCTTCGATGTTCTTCATGACAATCCGTTCCGCGAGAGAGAAACCCGGACTATCTGCATTTGTGGAGTCGGCAAGGAGCAGAAGGGGCGGATTACTTTTGAAGCGGCTGAATGTTTCCTCTTCTTCTTCCGTGGGCGTGCCGTTTACATTGTCGACGCGGAGATCCCCGGTGTGCACAATCGCGCCGTAGGGTGTTTCGATGCTGACCCCCATCGAGTCCGGTATGGAGTGGCTTACGGCAAAAAATTCAACGTATGTCTGCCCGATTTTCATGCGAGAGTCTTTCTCAACGACGCGGATGTCGAGCGTGGGGAAGTGAGGAAATTCAAGCTGTCGTTTTTGGACCAATATCGAGGTCAAGTTGCGCGCGTAGATGGGAGGATTGCCGATTTTTGGCATAATAAACGAAATGCCGCCGATGTGGTCGAGATGTCCGTGGGTGATGAAGACGGCGCGAATCTTTCCTTTCCTTTCTTCAAGATATTTGGTATTCGGCAAGATGTAGTCAATGCCGGGGGTTTCTTCGTCGCGAAATTGCAATCCGATGTCTACAATAAAGATGTCGTCTTTTGTTTCAAAGACGGTCATGTTTTTTCCGACTTCTTCCACTCCGCCCAAAGGAACGATGCGGAGTACGCCTTCTTTTACTTCAGGGATGGTATCGTGCTTTCCTCGCGATGAGCTTGCGGATGATTGCGGAATCGGGCGTTTTCCCGGCGATTGTTTCTGGCGCATCGAACCCCCTTTGTTCTTTGGGCGAAACGGTCTTTCTTCTCCCGCTCTCTTTGCGGGAGTTGTTCGAGGTGAAGAAGGAGAGCGGTGTTCATTCAATTCGCCTCCCGCGCTTTTTATCGGAGCGGTTTTCCCTGCGTGGGAAGATCGATTCCCTTCGCGCACCGACCGGTGCATTCTTTGTGTTGTCGTCTTTTTTTGTTCTTCGTTCTGCATGTGGTTGTGAGTTGATTAGTAATAGTTATTCGTTTTTTATTTGAGCAAATGCTTTCCAGACTTTTTGCGTCTCCGTATACCAATTATTAACGGCACTGAACCTCTCTGACGGAAGAGTGACGCCCGACAACTCCATCCCGCGCAATTTTTCAGGTACGACATAAACGAAATTCGGGCTGTAGAGGAATATTGCGGGCATGTCTTTTGATATTTCTTTTTGGAATGATCGGTACAAGTCCACCCGCTCCTCTTTATTTGAAATGCCGCGGGCTTTTTCAAGCAGCTTGTCCGAAGTGATATTCGCGTACAGGGCGATATTTAATCCCGGGTCGAAACGCTGCGATGAGTGCCAGAAGGCATAAAGATCCGGATTTCTTCCGACAATCTCTCCGAATAATAATGCGTCATATTTTCTCGGACGTATGATATTTTGATTTAAGTCCCCCGACTCGAATACTTTAAGCTCTACTCTTGCGCCCAGTTGTTCCCAGGTTTGTTTTAGAAGTCCCGCAATGGCTTTGAGTTCCGGCGCATCGGATGTGGATAAAGAAAAAGAAAGTGTCTGTACGCTTTTCTTGTTTTTTCTCTCGAAGACCTTTTCTGTTTCGTTGTATATCCAGCCGTTCTTGATAAGAATGTTTCTTCCGGCTTCAATTCGTTCTTCTCCCGTGATTGCTTCCGGCGGCGTACTCGATGCTTCGCCTGCTTCGGACGGTATCGTTCCGGGTGGAAGCGGTCCCTCAATCTGCGTACCGTAACCGAACAATACGGAATCAATAATCCGGGCTTTATCTACGCTTGTGTTCAGTGCATTTCGCACGCTTGAGTCGATAAAAAGCTCTTGCTCGTTTTGGTTCAAGAAGACTCCGAATATCCGGGGAAGCGGAACAGTTTCCACCCGAGCGCCGTTTTGCTTGAGCAGAAGAGCGTTTTTTGGTGAAAGCGCGCTGACCGCATCTATTTCTCCCTTTTTGTAAGCCTCAAGAAGTTTTTCTTCTCCCGTATAAAAACGTATTCGCAGGTCTTTTATAAAAGGCATTCCGCCCGCGAATTCTTTGAATGGCGAAAGATCGTAATATTCCGGAATTCCGGAATCGTTTTGAACTATCTTTTCTACCATATATGGTCCGGATCCTACGGGGTTCGTGTTGTATGAACTGAATCCGAATTGCTCCGCAGAAAGCCCTGCCCAGATATGCTCCGGAAGTATGCCGATAGCGGCGTTTTCAAGAAAAGGAGCATACGGTTTTTTAAGAGTAAATTTTACGGTTCGTTCGTCGGGAATTTCAGTCGTTACTCCTCCCCATTCGGCGTTTTTCGGACTCCGCACTTCCGGGTCTTGCAGTTTTTCAATGGTAAATTTTATGTCGGCTGATGTGAGTGCGCGCCCGTCGCTCCAGAGAAGATTTTCTTTTAAGATGAAGGTATAAGAAAGACCCTCCGGGGAGATTTCATAGCTTTCCGCCAGATCAGGTTCAATCGTGCCATCTTTGCCGACTCGAAGCAGTCCCGAATAAATGAGAGAGGCGAGGTCTTTGTCTGCGTCGGAGATTGCAAGAATGGGATTGATGAACCGCGGCGTTCCGACGATGCCTTCCGTGAATGAGCCGCCCCGTGCCGGGATGGACACCATATAAGAACGGTTGATGTGGGAAAGAATCGCAAGCCCGCTTATGAAAGCGCACAGCACGAAAAACCCGAACAGAATTTTTTCTGTTTTTGAAAATGAACTCATGGCGACCGCTGCTTTTTTTCGGAGCGGTAACAACCAAAAATTTCCCGAGGCTCTCGGTATTTTACGTATTTCGGTCTTTTCTTCCACAAAAATAGATTCCTATTTTAGAGTCATTGCGCTACGAGCGCAATCGGGCTACTGAAACCAAGGTTTCAGACTTCCTTAGCGCGAAATAATGAGTGCGGCAAGAGCCGAAAGCATGAAAAGGACGGCTATGACTATCACCGTATTGAAGAGTATCTTTTCAGCGCCTCTCCTTTGGTACATCGTCGAAGAATCGCTTCCCCCGAAGGTGCTCCCGAGACTTGCGTCGCTTCTTTGCAGAAGGATAAGAAGCCCGAGGAGTACAGAGAGAATAATCTGTATCCAGGGCAGTATGTGAGCAAAGAATTTCATTGTTTTTAATTGTAGCAAATTTTCAAAATAAAGCAAGCAAAAACGGAAATCAAGGAAAGGAAGCGACCATTCGTTCAAAAAGCATGTAGCCAATTTCTTGCATATGCGAAGTTTGACTGCATAAAAAGCGAGCGCTATAGAGAGAGAAAAATGAAAAACCCGCCGAGGCTTTGAGCCTTCGGCGGGGGTATCGGAAAAGTTTTTGTTACTGCGACAAGAGGAGGTTTTTGAGTTCCTCCAGAAGTTTTTCTGCTGTGATGGGGTTTTTTGGGCGGTCGTAGCCGTATTTATCACAGCATGAAAAGGAATTATACTCCAACATCGCGTCGTCATATTTTTTCACCCACACGCCCGCGGCAATAAAAGTCATATTCTCCGGTTCCCAGAAATACCCGACAGTGCGTGCGTGTTCCCTCATTGAGGGAAACAGGCAAACACGTTGTTCGCCGCCTTTGTGAATGACGATAAATTTTCCTACGGTACCATCTGGTATATTTTCTTTTAAAAGCACATCGGCCAAAGTTGTTTCTTCGCCCGCCATGTTTATTAATTTTAGTGCCATTTCTTAACCTCCTAACTCGTGTTTGTGTTTTCAGGGTACTTAGTCGAGGTTAATGCTATCATATTATATAAATTTAGTCAAGCACCTTCATCGCGTCCGCAATCACGCTTGCATCGCCGTTTCTTGTGGAGAATTTGCCTTTGATGGCGAGGCATTTTTCGAGAGCGAGGAATTCTTTGTGGGCTTCGAAGGTGCGGGGGAAGACTACCACTTCAATCGAGTCGTGGTAGTCGGCGACCTTCATGAATGCCATGCGTTCGTTCTTTTTGGTGAGGAGATCGCGCATTTCTTCCACAATGCCGACGATGGTGACTGCGGCGCCGTCTTTGCCTTCTTCTTTGATGCGTTTATTGTTCCACTCGCGCTTGTCGAGTTTTTCTTTGTGCTTGTCGAGCGGATGTCCGGAAATGTAGAGACCGAGGAGTTCTTTTTCCCAGGTGAGTTTATCTTTTTGCGTTGAAGGCGGAGCGTCTTTCAGACGGAGTGTTGGAATAGACGAAGCTGTTTCCATAAGTCCGAAGAGGGAAGTTTGCACTGCGTTCGTTTGGCGGTGCTCTTTATTGTACGCAAGCGATTCTTCCATGTTCGCGATCATTTGTCCGCGCTCGCCGAAGGCGTCCATGGCGCCGCATTTGATCAGGGCTTCGAGAGATTTTTTGTTGAGATTTTTGTGCTGAACGCGCTCAAGAAAATCAGAATAGCTTTTATACCGCCCATTCTCTTCGCGTTCATTGATCACCGCATCGGCAATTTCATTTCCAAGATTTTTCACGGAATGAAGCCCGAAGCGGATTTTGTCGTCTTTTTCGCTCGCGCCTTTTATCACCGCAAAGTCGCCCATGCTCTCGTTCACGTCCGGCGGAAGTACGGGGATTTCCATGCGCTTGCATTCCGCGATGATTTCCGAGACTTTTTCGACGTCTCCCGACTCCGCGGTGAGGATCGCCGCCATGTATTCGGAAGGGAAGTTTGCTTTCATGTACGCCGTCTGGTAGGCGACGAGTCCGTAGCTTGCGGCGTGCGCTTTGTTGAATCCGTAAGCGGCGAACGGTTCTATGAGTGCCCAGAGCTCCTTCGCTTTTTCAGGCGTCATGCCATTTTGGACAAACCCTTTGAGCAGTTTTTCTTTCTGCGCTTCCATCTCCGCGGGAATCTTTTTCCCCATCGCTTTGCGGAGCTTGTCCGCTTCAAGCCAGGAATACCCGCCGAGTTTGATGGAGATAAGCATGACGTCGTCCTGGTAGGTGATCACGCCGTAGGACTGATCGAGAATATCTTTCATTCGCGGATCAAGATACTGCACGAGCCGCGGATTGCGCTTTCGCTTGATGTATTCGGGAATGGACTCCATCGGTCCGGGGCGATAGAGCGCGACCATGGCATTGATGTCGTGGATGCTGGTGGCGCGGAGGTCCATGAGGTACTTCGTCATGCCGGTACCGTTCAGTTGGAACAATCCGATCGTCTCTCCTTTTGCGAGCATGGCGAATGTTTTTTTGTCGGCGCGCGGGATGTTTTGAATATTGATGTCGATGTCATGATACTTCTTCACAAGCCGCACCGCGTCTGCGAGAATGGCGAGGTTTCGGATGCCGAGGAAGTCGAACTTGAGGAGTCCGACATCTTCGACGGCATGCATGTCGTACTGCGAGATAAGTTTTCCTCCTTTCGGATCGAACTGTATCGGCGTGAAGTCGGAGAGCGGAGTAGGGGAGATGACAACGCCCGCGGCGTGGACGGAAATGTGGCGTACGCACCCCTCAAGCCTTCTGGCGAGGTCAAGTATCTCTTTCGCATCCGGTTCTTTTTGGTAGGCTTCTTTGAGTTCGGGCGTGATCTCGAGCGCGTGTTCGATGGTCATAGGGAATCCTTGAGAACCCATCGGAATAAGTTTGGAAAGCCGATCTCCTATTGCGTACGGATACCCAAGCGCGCGCGCCACATCGCGCACCGCTCCGCGCGCCATCATGGTACCGAACGTGCCGATCTGCGCGACATGATCCGATCCGTATTTCCTTCGCGCGTATTCAATAACCTCGTCGCGCCGGTTATCGGCGTAGTCCATGTCGATATCGGGAGCGGAAGGACGATAAGGATTCAAAAATCTTTCAAAAGGGAGCTGGAATTCAATCGGATTAACGCTGGTAATTCCGGAAAGATAGGCCACCAGCGAACCGGCGGCGGACCCTCGGACGGTGGTATAAATTCCCGATTGATGGGAGAAACGAAGCAGGTCGGCGACCACCAAAAAGTAGGGAGCGTAGTTTTTGTTTTTAATAATCTCCAGTTCATATTGCCGCCGGTCTTCTATCTGCGGGTCTTGGTCCAGCCCCCTCTCTTTGGCTCCTTGCAAAGTCAGTTCGTTCAGCATTTGATCGGCGGTTTTTCCCGGCTCTAGTTCAAAGTTGGGGAAAATGAATTTACCCAAGGTCAAATCGACCTGGCATCGGTCGGCAATTTTTTGAGTGTTAGCGATGGCTTCGGGCCATTCGGCAAATTTGACCGCCATTTCTTCCGGACTGCACATCGAAAAATCATCGTGGCGCATGGTCAGACGGTCCTTATCATCTATAGCGGTTCCGGTTTGCACCGCCAGGAGAACATCATGGGCATGGGCGTCATCTTTGTTAAGATAATGCGAATCTTGAGTAGCCACCAATGGTAAATTTAGTTCTTTGGCCAGTTTAACCAGCAGGGGGGTGACGATTTTTTGATCGGGAGTATTTAAGTGTTGCTGGATTTCGATGTAATAATTATCCGGGCCGAAAATTTCGGCATATTCTTGAGCAATTTTTTTAGCTTTTTCATAGTGGTCTGCAAAAATAGCGCGGGAAACTTCTCCTCCTAGGCAGCCGGAAAGAGCGATTAGTCCTTCTTTGTGTTGGCGAAGAATATTTTTATCGATGCGAGGCTTGTAATAAAAACCTTCTAAGTTAGAAGCAGTGACCAGTTTAATTAAGTTCTGATAGCCCTCATTATTTTTGGCCAAAAGAACTAAATGATAGTAGTTGCGATTATCGGCATTGGGATTTTTATCGAAACGGTTTTCGCAAATGTACATCTCGCATCCGATAATCGGTTTGATGTCATGTTTTTGGGCATACTGGTAAAATTCAATGGCCCCGTAGAGATTACCGTGATCAGTAATGGCCAGGGAATCCATACCGGTTTCTTTGGCCTTTTTAACTAACTGTTCAATTTTAGAGAGGCCATCGAGGAGGGAATAGTGGGAGTGAGTGTGGAGATGGACAAACTTCATGTCCTCATTTTAGCATTCATGATTTTTCAAACAACTATTAATTTTGCCTGCCCCGTTAGAAATTTTTTCAGCTTATAAATACTAGATTTTTTAAGTTAGTTTTTGTGACTAGAAATTTGTTATCCACAAATCAAAATTTCTAATCGGGGTGGATAACCATTAAAAAGTTGACAATGCTTTAAATAAATGATATTTTTTTAAAAGCACTTTTCAATGTAAACGGAGCAAATATAATGATCTTTTTAGTGACGATTGTATTACAAACTTTTTCGAATAGTGAACGAGTTATTGCTAGCCGTATCATTGACTCATATAACTTTTCTACGATTATTTACACTACTGCAAAAATCGCGGACCTGTCGGCGGAGTTCGAGGGGAAACTGAATCAATTTATTGAAGCAAAGAAAAAGACTCTTCAAGCAGGTGTGGGTACAGGAGGGGTGAATGTTGTGCTTATCTCTGTTTCCAAGGAAAAACTTTAGGGCTAAATAGCCCTTTTCTTTTTTAATAAAGTATGTTAGAGTTAATTAACACAAATCTACGAATGATATACGAATTCCACAAATAGAGTCTAAATAATATTTGTAGCATTCGCATAAATTTGTAGATTAGTATTATATTAAGCGAAGCGATTATGGGTGTTCCTCGAGCGCATTCCACGCGCGGTCAAAAAGGAAGACGAAGGAGTCATTTAGCCCTTAAACCGATGGGATTGTCTTCGTGCGATCATTGCCACAAGCCGAAGCTTTCTCATATTATCTGCCCGCACTGCGGTTTTTACAAAGGAGAAGAGAGAATCAATGTTTTAGAAAAAACATTAAAGAAGCAGGAAAAAGCTAAGAAAAAACAAAAATAGAATTAGGAAGCATGAATTATGAATTATGAGTAAGAAATATTTTGCATAATTCCTGATTCATAATTCCTGATTCGATTCCCCAATGGCTTCTCGGCATCTTTCCAGAAGTATCGCCATGCAATCCCTCTACGAGTGGGATTTTAAAGGGCGCGACAACAATCTTTTGCCGGAAATTATTGAACGCAATACCAAAGAATTCGGCCCGGGAATTGAAAGCGTTGATTTTGTTACCAACTTGGTCAATGGAGTGTTAGAGCATATTAGTGAGCTAGACCAAATTATTGAAAAATCTGCTCCGCAATGGCCGCTAGAGCAGATTGCCATTGTTGATCGCAATGTTTTGCGGCTGGGCATTTACGAGCTGCTTTTTGGTAATCGGGAAGAAGTTCCGCCCAAGGTGGCCATCAACGAATCTATCGAATTAGCCAAAACTTTCGGCGGAGATGCTTCGGGAAAATTCGTTAATGGGGTTTTGGGGACTATTTATCGCGAAATCGGCGAACCAGGCAAAGATGATGCGCCACCGAAGAAAGAAAAAGCGGAGGCAAATGAAACTGTCACAAAAGGAATAGAAGAAGAATCTTCGCAAGAGGAAAAAAGTGAATAACGAATCACGAATTATGAATTAGGAATCAGGGGTTTTAAAATCCATGATTCATAATTCCTGCTTCATGATTCAAAGTCAATGGAAGTTTCTAAACATATTGAGCTTGAATCCAAAATTGGTGTCGAGTTCAATAATAAGGACCTACTCCTCTCCGCTCTCACCCATCGTTCATATTTAAACGAAAATCCGTCTTGGCCGTTGGAACATAACGAGCGTCTCGAATTTCTAGGAGACGCGGTTTTGGAATTGACGGTCACCGATTATTTGTATAAAAATTATCCCAATCCGGAAGGGGAGTTGACCAACTGGCGAGCGGCAATTGTGAATGCTGTAATTCTTTCTAAAATTACTAATAAATTTGACCTTAACGATTACATTTTGCTTTCTCGGGGAGAGGCCAAAGACACCGGCCGGGCTCGGCAATTTATTTTAGCTAATGCCATCGAAGCTTTGATCGGGGCGATTTATTTGGATCAAGGTTATGAAAAAGCGGAAGAGTTTATTAGCCGGTTTGTGATTGTGGAACTGCCTAATATTATTGAGCAAAATCTTTATCG
>CAYRXD010000024.1:0-17692 GCA_964428135.1 uncultured Candidatus Saccharibacteria bacterium
CCGCTTTACGAAATGACAATTTGGGGCTCATATCTTGACTGGAAAAGACTGCGATTCTCTCTTGGCGTATCGTAAACTGTATATTGAGCGTTCGCTGTGCGCTTTGGAGATGTGTCCTTGCGCGCCGGCTTGTTTAGCAATTTCTTCTCGCAACCACTCAACATGCGTCAAACTTGCCGACGAAAAAGTAAGGTAAAACATGTGGCTTGATTTCCATCGCGGGTCCCAGTAGGAGTAGAAGCACCCATCGCCATCAAACGAACCTCGTAAAAAATCAAAAAAGTATTTTGACGGTATTTTAAGAACGCCGATGGTTTTTGACTTCGCCGGAGTAATTCCAATACTCAAAAGAAATCCGCAAAACAAAACATCCCCAAACTGAACGCGTTGATAGGTCTTTCCAAAAGACCCGTCTTTTTTTGTAATGGCAACATTTATGTTTAGCGCTTTGAGAAAATTCTTTAACTGTTCCTCATCCTTTGAAGTGAGGTCAATGTGCCTGCCATCGCCTTGGACACAGCCGTCGGATGCCAAGAGTCCGATAGCATATGCAAAATCGGCTGACCATTCTATCTTTACTTTTCCTTTCGGCTGACCATTCTATCTTTACTTTTCCTTTTGGTTCTACTCCTGCCATTCCCCCATTATACTGTTTCCGTGTTCATTCCTCACATAGCGTATACCAATTTAAAAACCAAAAAATCATCCAAACCTCAGCGGATGATTTGAGAAATTTATTTGACTTCTTCTACAACTTCCGCCTCGTCCACTCCTGCCTCTTCTTCCGCACGGGCATCGTCGGCGGCTTCCCTTTCCGCTACCGGCATAACCTCCGGTTCTTCGTCCTCGATGACTTCGGCGGCGGTTCGACCGCTTCGCATCTTGCGGCGGATCTCTTTCGCCGCTTTCTCGCGGATGTAATAGAGCTTCGAACGACGGGTCTTCGTGCGTCTGACAATCTCAATCTTGTCGATAATCGGGGAATAAAGCGGGAAAATTCTTTCCACGCCGACACCGCCGGAAACCTTGCGGACAGTGAACGTCGCGCCCGGCTCTGTGCCGTGCTTTCGCGCAAGCACCAACCCTTCAAACGCCTGAAGGCGGATTCGTTCTTTGTCTTTCGTCTTTTCTTTGATTTTCACAAACACCCGCACAGTGTCGCCAGCGCGCATATCAAGCTTCTGGCGCTCAGAAACCTTAACTGAGGTGAAATTGATGTCTAGTTTGCTCATAGTTCGTTTAATCTAGCATGAACGGCGGTTTTATGCAACTCCTCTTCCGCCTGCAAAAAGTCGGGAGGAAGAGGGGCTTCAAAACGAAGCGGCTTGCCCGAAGGCGACAAAACTTCAAGAGAGAATGCGTGGAGTGCGGTGCGAGTAAACCCGAGAATACCCGCTTGTTTCGGCGCGTAAAGTTTGTCGCACACGACCGAATGCCCGATGGATTTCAAGTGCACGCGGATTTGATGAGTACGCCCCGTTTTGGGATACACCTCGAGATATGTCGCCTCTTTCCCTCTCTCCAAAACTTTGTATTCCGTTACCGCATCGCGCAAATCCCCCCGCGCGCCAAATTCGGCGGACCACTTTCGGAAATCGCTCGCGCTTCTGCCGATTGGTTTGGCGATTATTCCCGTGTCATTTTTTATGATTCCATACGCGAAAGCGCGATACGTTTTTTTTACAAGCCGTTCTTGAAATTGCTTTTTAAGA
Organism: uncultured Candidatus Saccharibacteria bacterium; assembly: GCA_964428135.1. Classification (GTDB taxonomy): domain Bacteria; phylum Patescibacteriota; class Minisyncoccia; order Phycocordibacterales; family CAIJYI01; genus CAIJYI01. The sequence continues at coordinate 1,713 of CAYRXD010000024.1, forward strand.
TGTGCGAACGCCGCCGAATTTTTCGCCGCCACCATCACGCCGGATGTGTCGCGATCAAGGCGATGCACGATTCCCGGACGAAAAATGGTTGCGCCATTCGGTGCAACCCACGGCTCCCCCACTTCTCGGATATTCGGATACTTTTCCAAAAGCCAGTCCGCAAGCGTCGGCTCTTCGGTGCGCCCGTCCGAATGCACCATAAGCCCCGCCGGTTTATCGAGCGCGAGAAAGTTTTCATCTTCGTAGAGTATCTTTATTTCCATAATGACATACTACAATGCCGAACGAGGATTGTCGAAAAAACCGCCTTATGCTAGTGTGATTTCAGTACGGTCATTGCCAGCAACCACCAACAAGGAGACGGTGCTATGAACACCCAAAAAAACACTATACAGATCGATCTTCCGCGCGGAATACTCGCCGTCGAAGGCAGAAACTTTCTCGACCTTTCGCCGCTTGAAATCGGCACAATCGTTCACAATCACGCAACATTTAACTATACGCCGATACCGGGAGTAAACATCGTAGGTCCCGGACCAAACGCATATACTCTTGAGGCGCGTCTATCCATGCCATCCGGCGTCGCAACACGGATCATTACCGACGCGCATTCCACCTATTCTGCCGCAAACTTCGGGCATGGGAATCAAGAGATACTTGCCAAGTACAACGACTTCCTTACCCCAAAAAAACAATTTCTTGTCCATGCGCAAACGAACAATCCTTATGCCGCAGCGTTCCTGCAAGCCATGTCGGAAACAAGCGGCATGGATCGAGTTTTCCCCAAAGTCGCCGGCACCGAAGGACCCGATACGGCGATTGATGCGGCATGTCGGTACTGGCAGAAAGAACATCCCCGGTCTCCGCATAAGCCGATTATCGTGGCGGCAAAACACTGCTTTCACGGACGGACAGAAACCGCGCGACGATTATACGAAGACAAAGAGGTGCAGAATTTTGGAGATGCGGGCGATTACAGCAAGATCATAAAAATTCCTTTCGGGGATATTGATGCGCTCTCTCGCGTTCTCATGAAGTATCAATACCAAATCGCCGCGTTTATCGTGGAGCCGATCCAAGGAGAAGGCGGGATTCATGTTCCGCCCGATGATTACCTTCCCCTCGCGGTGCAACTCTGCCGAGAATGGAATGTTGTTTCTATCTTCGATGAAGTGCAGACGGGATACGGGCGCGCAGGCTATCCGTTCTATTTCCAAAAATATGGGAGCAAAGCAAAGCCAAACATCGTCTGCTTCGGAAAAGCGGCCGGTTGCGGGCTCACAGAACTTTCCGGTATCGCCGGAGACTCAAAAATACTTGAATGCTTTGAGCCCAGTTCGCAAGGGAGCACTTGGAGCCGGACACCGGGTCCATCATATGCCGGAATCATCGCGTTGTGGTATCTTGCCGCATACGACCTCTGTGCGATATCGCGCGAAAAAGGCATGCTCTTAAAATCATGCCTCCTCGATCTTCAAAAAAGATACCCCGATGATATACAAAATATACGGGGCGAAGGACTCTTTGTGGGAATGGAGCTGACAAAAAAACACAATCCCCGAAAGTTCGTGGAACGCCTCCTGTTTGAAGGAAATGTGTTAAGCGGGGTTGCTCACGGCACTACCCTCCGCATCATGCCGCCGCTCATTATCACCCAAGCCGGGCTTGATGCCATCGTGGACGCTATTGAGTTGACTCTTCACAGCCTGTAGGTCGCACACAAACGCCGTTCCGAAATTCATCGGGACGGCGTTATTTTTCGGTTTTTTATCCTGCCTTTTTCGCCTTCAAAAAAATAGCAGTATAGAGTACGCGGGAAATCAGGTCGAAAACGAGTGTCGCTTTTTCAGCGGTAGTTTGCTCAATGGTTTTTTTGGGACGTATTTCTTCGGTAAGGTTAAAATTTCTCATGAGTTTATGTCTAGCATACTTACTCTGCTTTGTCAAACAAATAACCGCGGGGCACGAAGCCCCGCGGTTGTTTTCTTAGCTATTCGCCATCCGCATCATCCCCCCGCTCATCATCGCCCAAGCCGGGCTTGATGCCATCGTGGACGCTATTGAGTTGACTCTTCGTAGCCTGTATAAGCCGCACACAAACGCCGTTCCGAAATTCATCGGGACGGCGTTATTTTTGGTTTTTTGACCTTACAAAAGGCAGCATGATGCCAAACAAAAGTATCACGAAGCATCCGATAAGAGATTGCCCTGTGGGAACTTTGGAAAACAAAACGATGCTCAAGAGAAGAGCGAAAACGGGCTTGCTGTAAGCGATGGCGGCATTCAGAGCCGCAGGCGCCAACTGGTGTGCTTTTGTCATATACAACTGCCCTATGCTGCCGAATATACCGACAAAAAACAAAAGCATCCATGATTCCCGTTTACTCGGCAAAGAAAAGCCGAACAGGAAAAAATATAGAACATGAATAACGACACCGACAATGCAAAAGTAAAAAATTACCGTTTTGGGAGCATTGCTTTTCCCGGAGCGTGCTACCATAAGGTAAGCGATGGCGGCAGAAAAGCTCGACAAAAGGGCTAGCATTTCTCCTTCACGCGATTGTCCGACATGAGGATTAAGGACGAGGAACAACCCGAACAAAGAGCCCAGAATGGCTACCCACACAAAGAGATTATTCTGCTCCGACAGAACCCATGGAGCAAGAAGCGCCACGAATACGCCGCTCGTAGATTCGATAAAATAGCTTTCCCCAACACCGATCTGCTTTATCGCCCCATAGACGAACATAAGCGTCATTGCACCAAACAGTCCGCGAAACCATAAAGAGGGACGCCCATCGCCAATTAATTCAGAGAAATTTCCGAACAATAGCGACGGTAAAAGAAGAATGATTAAATTCATCGTAACGCGCGCAAAACTCACGAAAGGAGACGTCACACTCGGCTCAATGATGCCTATGGAATAAACGCACGTTCCCATCAAAGCCATAGAGAAGCTGGCAAACAACATGTAACACAAACCGCGTCGAGCATCTGATTTTGAGAATAATTCCGGTGAAAATTCCTTCATTTAGGACCCTCTCTCAAAGTTTATCTAAAAAAAGTCTACCGCAAGTTTTGTACTTTGTCAAAAAACAAATACTCAACAAAGCATGTTTATATAATATGGTCAATTATTGTCTCTTCTGCTTTACTATGGTATAGATATGCTAGTATAAACATTGAAATCAGGAGTCTCAATATGAGCAAGACACCCAAGATGACATTTCGCACGACCCCCTTCATTAACGGCGAGTATATTGAAGCGAACACAAACGAAAGACACGCTCTTTTGAACCCAACAACGGGCAAACTTCTCACAGAGGTTGCCATTGGCTCGCCTGAAGATATTGCTCACGCGGTACGCGCCGCGCACAACGCTTTCCCTCTCTGGCGCGATTTATCGGTACACGAACGGCGTAAAATACTTTTCCAATTCTCCGTACTTGTTCATCAACACGCGGAAACGCTTGCTCTCTTGGACGCGCAAAATATCGGCAAGGCGATTATCCAATGTACCGGAGAATCCAAGCGCGGGGCAGGAGATATTGTCTACTTTGCAAAAGAAGCAGGTACGCAAGAGCTGGAGACGTTCACCGGCAAGGGAAAATACAATGGGGAAGAAAAAAAACTTTTCAATACCGTATCCCGCGTTCCTGTCGGTGTTGCGGGAATTATCGTCCCGTGGAATACTCCCGTTACTCTTTCTCTTTTCAACGCCGCCCCTGCGCTTGCCTATGGGAATACGGTCATCGTAAAGCCGTCGCTGTGGGCGCCGCTCTCCATACTGGCGCTCGGCGAACTTGCGAACGAAGCGGGAATTCCGGAGGGCGTGCTCAATATCGTCCCGGGCGATGCGCCTGCGGGAGATGCGCTTGTGCGAAACCCGCTCGTCTCGCGCGTTGCATTTACGGGAAGCGTGGCGGTCGGGAAACTGGTACACAAAGCGAACGGCGAAGTATGGCCGCCGCGACCGCTCGCGCTTGAGCTCGGGGGCAAGGGAGCGAATATCGTTTTCGCCGATTGCGATGTGGAAACAACCGTCCGTGGAGTAGCGACAAGCATCTGGCGAAGCCAGGGGCAATCGTGCGTTGCGCCATCTCGGCTTCTGATTCAGAGAGAAATTTATAATGAATTTATCTCGAAGCTCGTTGCCGTCACACGTAAATTGAACATCGGCGACCCGACGAACCCCGAAACGGAATATGGTCCGCTTATCAATGCGACTCACCTCGAAAACGTTTTGTGTTTCATTGAGAGCGGGAAAAGTGAAGGCGCGAAACTTATTTTCGGCGGAGAAAAAATACTGGGACGTGGCTGTTTCCTTCTGCCGACGATATTTGCCGATGTAATGCCGCACATGACCATTTTTCAGGAAGAAATTTTCGGACCGGTACTTTCCGTTACGCCGTTCGACACCGAGAGCGAAGCGATTGCCCTTGCGAACGCGACGCGATACGGGCTGGCTTCAAACATCTGGACGAACGATTCACTGCTCGCTGAAAGAGTGGCGCGACAAATTGATGTCGGTATGATGTGGAGAAACGCTCATTTTGTGCGTTGTCCCGAACAGCCGTTCGGCGGCATGCGAGAAAGCGGTCTTGGCAGACAAGGCGGGAAATATTGGAGCCGTGATTTTTATACGGTTCCGAAATTTTATTGCACATTGGAGGAGTGACCAGAGGTTGTAGAAAAAAACAAAGCCGTGACCTGTGCGAAATGCACGAGTCACGGCTTTTTATTACGGTCTTTTCCGTTAAAATCGGCGTGGCGAGCAATCTTGACAAATCTTTATATATAGTATAACGTTTACATTGCAACAGCATCTTGACAGTTAATCAACAAAATGAGGTAAAGATAATGAAAGCGAAAGAAGTGAGTGCATTTTTGAAGTCGATTGTCCGCTATCCAGAGGCTCCCGCGGTGTTTATTTGGGGGCCTCCGGGCGTAGGAAAATCTGATGTGGCGCGGCAAGTTGCCGAAGAAGAAAATATCGGATTCGCCGATCTTCGTCTGGCTCTTATGGACCCGACCGATCTTCGAGGAATTCCGGTACCGGAAGACGGGAAAGCGAAGTGGCTTCCGCCTCAAGCTCTCCCCACGGAAGGTGAAGGAATTTTGTTTTTGGACGAATTGAATCTCGCTCCGCCGCTCGTGCAATCATCGGCCTATCAGATGGTGCTTGACCGGAAACTTGGCGAGTATGAACTTCCGAAGGGTTGGCGAGTAATTGCCGCCGGAAACAAAACCGAGCATGGGGCGAATACGTACAAAATGGCGCCCCCGCTGCGAAATCGTTTTACCCACATTGATTTTGGCGTGGATGTGGACGATTGGCGGGAATGGGCAATCAAGAACGATGTGAAATCGGAAGTCGTGGAATTTATCACTTTCCGGCCCGACCTCTTGTTCCAGTTTGACCCGAAGCGGTACGAAAACGCTTTTCCCACGCCGCGAAGCTGGGAATTCGTCTCAAATATTCTCAAAAGCAAAAATGGGCTTTCGGAAGAAATTGTCCATAAGGTGATTGAGGGTACAGTCGGTGCCGGAGCGGCTGCCGAGTTCAAGGGATACATGGCGATTCGGGAAACTCTGCCGGCGGTGGATGATATTCTCGGCGGGAAAGATTTCGTGCCGGGACAAACCGATGTCGCATGTGCTTTTGTTACGGCACTCGTGATTCGGGCAAACTCCCGCCAATACGACAGAGTTCTTGAGTATTCGGAAAAACTTCCGGCGGAAGTGTCCGTGCTCCTCGGGAAACTGCTCGTACTGAAAGACAAAGAAGGCGTGCTTTCCTGTTCGGCATGGGCGGCGTGGTCTAAAAAACACTACGCGCTTATTACATAAAGGAGGTGTGTCATGTCTGATTCTAAAAATCAACGAGCGAAAGAGAAGATTATTCGGGAAAGGATTCAACTCCTTCTGCATTATCCTTTCTTCGGCTATCTCGCTCTCGGGCTTGAACCGACGGAAGCGCCGGGGCTCGGCACGATGGCGACCGATGGCAAGCATCTGTTCTATGATCCTCTCTTTGCGGATCGGCTTGAACCGAAGATATTGAGGACGGTTCTTGCTCACGAAACCCTGCATTGCGCATTGGGACACATATGGAGGAAAGAGGGGCGCGAAGATGAAAAGTGGAATTATGCCGCCGATCATGCCGACAATCTCATTCTCAAAAAAGAGGGCTTTGCGATTCCGTCGAATTGTCTCTGTGATGAGAAATTTACCGGAATGGAAGCGGAGATTATTTACACGAAGCTTCCAAACGCTCCGCCAAAGAATGGGCGATTGATGGATTCGCACGACAAGTGGTCGCGAGGCAAAAAACCCGAAAATTCGTTCGGAGGCGAAGCAGGTGAAAAGGCGGACAAAAAGCTTGAAAAAGAGTGGCGGGAACGAATGGTTCGTGCGGCAACATCGGCGCGGAATATGGGGAAGTTGTCCGGGACGATTGACCAATGCGTTCAGGATATTCTTCAGCCGAAACTGGATTGGCGGATAATTTTGCGCGATATGATCACTTCATGCGCCAAAAACGACTTCCGTCTTTTTCCATCGTCGAAAAAGCATCTCTGGCGAAATATGTACCTCCCGTCCATTTCCGGCGAAACACTCGAAATTGCGGTCGGCATAGATACGTCGGGATCAATCTCCGCGAAGGAATTTCAAGAATTCATCGCGGAGATAAGAGGAATCGCCGAGCAGTTCGATAGTCATACGCTTCATCTTTTCTTTTGCGATGCGAAAATACACGAACGAATGACGCTCACGGCGCACGATGACTGGCCGGAGGAATTTCCGAAACGAAACGGCGGTACGAATTTTATCCCCGTCTTCAATGCGATAGAGGAAGAATGTCTTTCGATTTCGGCTTTAGTGTATCTTACTGACGGAGATGGAAAGTACCCCGAGTACTCGCCGGACTACCCGGTGATGTGGGTGCTCAATAACGACTATGAAGTCCCGTGGGGACAGAAAATTATAATGGAGGAAGAATGATGAATGTAGCAAAACAAACCGAAGCAAGCGTAAAAAACTTTGCCGAAGCGCTTGAAGGAATTGAAATAACGGCATATGAAATTCCAAAATTTTACATGCCGAACTGGCCGAAGGGGGTGAAAGTGGAGGGTAATCTCGGCAGGAGGAAATGCCGCTTCCCGCGGGTACAAAACATGAACTTGCTGGAATGGAAAACAGAAGCAGGGAATCTACATTTTCGTATTGATACAGATGGTTCAATAGTTTTTGAGTTCAAATGCTCTCTTATACGTATTATTTTCATGGACGAGTATACGGATCTGGCCGGCATGAGCGACAGCTCTGGTAGTTGCAAAAGAGCGGCGGCGGCCGTACTCTTCGACCTCTTTAAGGGGGAGATGTTTTCGATAACAATTTCCAAACTTAGAGAATCGGCGGAGATACACAATGAAGTGGCGGATAAGGCGATGAAAGCTTTCGAGCCGTTCGTTCCGTTCGCCGTTGCCGATACTCTATCTGTATAGGAGGCGTTACATGAAAGAAATAAATTTGGGAGACCTCGGGGTCTTTGTGGAGGCGCTTGAGGAGCTTAAGATCAAAACGCCGGATGTGCCGAAGAACCTCAAGATACCGAATTGGCCGGAAGCCGCGGGTGCTGTGACTATTAGTTTGGGGCGAAGGGAATGTGTTTTCCCGACGCAATCTGTCCACACTGCTATGTTTCGCATGGATAAAGAAACATTCATGGTAACTTTTAATTTGCGAAAAAACGGTACATTTGCTTTCCGACTTATGGTATTTGTGCCGAATTTTTTCAAGGGTGAACACTTGGAGGATTACAGCCATCATTCGACTGAAACCGATAGCTATTATGACCTTTATAGAATGCAGGCACTTGTATTGTTCCATCAATTCCAAGAGGAAATTTGCGCCAAGCTCATCGAAAAGCTGAAAGCGGATCTTCCGGAACATGACCGAACGATGGAAATGGTGGAAAAAGCCATGGCGCCGTTCATTCCATTTTTGGTGGCTGACACGCTTTCATAAGCTTTGATATTAAACAAAAAAACAAAGCCGTGACCTGTGCGAAACGCACGAGTCACGGCTTTTTATGTTCCCTCTACTTGTCGGTTATTTAATGAGATCCCACAAAGCGGGCAGTTTGGAAGCAATGCTCTCCCGTGCTTTCATGGAAGGCAACCCATACGATGCGCGAGGCGAGCCCATATCAATCCCCGTTACGAGCGATGCGGCAAACTTGTTTGTGCCGATGTGGCGTTTATTGGATTCTCCGCCGCGGGGCAAGACAATGTTCAAGAGATTCTGAATCTCTTCGGCATAGTCGCGCTCGCCTTTCTGCCAGAGGTCGTACATCTTCACGCAGAACGGAAGCGATTGAACATTCGCAAAACCGCCGGACGACCCAAGCAAGAGCCCTGTGGTAAAAGCACGATAGGTCAAAAAGACATCAAGCTTGCCTTTCATCGCCGCAAAGAGCGGTTCGAGGCGCACTTGCCGATCGGTCGCCACTTCCTTCATGGCAACTACGCCGGGAATGTCCGCGATACGCTCGAGAAGTGGAACGGATATGGTCACTTTGGAGAGCATGGGGTTATGGTACACGATGACCGGCAGACCCATTTCGGCGGCGAGCAGATAGTGGTCAAACACTTCCTCGTCATCCGGTGTCCAATAATACGGGGGCGTGAGCTGCGCCGCGTCGTAGCCGAGGTCAATCGCTATTCGCGTGTGCTCCGCTATTTTCTTGGTACACGTATCCGCCGTCATGGCAATAGTAATCATGCCATACCGCTTCGCTTCCTCCGCGCAAACACGAAAACATTCTTTCCGTTCGTGATCAAACAGGCACGCAAACTCGCCGATACTTGGCGTTACCACCACCCCGACTGCGCCGTGTTCACCGGCAAAGCGCACTTCCGCGCGAAGCGCGTCATAGTTTACATCCTCATTCGGAAACATCGGGGTTACCAGCATGGCGTACACGCCTTTTACTAATGGTTTCATTTCTATTACCTCTCTAAAAAGAGCCTTCGTTTTCTCTCGCCGGTTGGCGGGAGCTGATTGATACATTACCTTTTTGTAAATTTTTGTCAAGAAAAAAACCGGCTGTGGTAAAACGCCACAGCCGGTTATGCTCTACAAAGTTAATCGCCGCTACTAGGATAGTCCGAGGCACTCGTTTCATATTGAATATCCCTTTTTACAAGCTTTATACTCACATCAACGTCAAAATGGTCTGCGAGTTCCTTCATTATTTTTTCCACAAACGGTATGTTTTTCTCATTATTCATAAAAAACATCCATTTTGTTGGCGGGAAATCGTAATAGCGTAAAAAGAGCCCGCCGATGAATTCTCTTCGGGTTCTATTCCGACCAGGAACGGTGTGATAACCTTTACTCAATATCCCGACCGAATCATCCAATGAAGTAAGCTTATCGTTCAGGGGATACCCCTCTGCTGTCCCAAGTCGAAAACCCTCTTGCGACCCTTTTTCTTCCAGCCATGCCGCAACTTCCACGATGCGGGTTTCATTTTTGTTTTCAAACGTTACTTTTCCCATAATATTTTCTCCACTTTTGTATTTCAGTTGTCAATTTTCAGACCACCTGTCCACCTGTTTTTGCAAGGTGCCGTGGTTATAATACACGTTGCAGACAATCTGTCAAACATCAAACCACATAATTATTTGCCCCGTCCCGATCGCCGCTTCGTAATTTCCGTACTGTATGCCTTTCAGCGTGCAATCTGCCCCGCCGAGGGCGCCGACCATTCTCAAGTAGTGCGCAAAGCGTCCTTCGGGCGAGCATTTTTGACGAAACTCTTCAACGCGATTAAGGATGGTTTTGTGGTTCCCTTCTTTCAATTCGTTTATGATATATTGATCGAACCGCCGATTGTATTCTGGAATGTTCGCAAGATCAGGCGATGCGTGTTCCTTAATTCCCGCAAGCTCTGCAAATTTGTGAGAAAGCCCGCCGGACGCGACAATCACCACCTTTCGACCGCTCGCCTCCACTGCCTCGCGGATAGCCTGACCGTAAAGCAGTTCTTGCTCTACGGACGACGTATACGCCACGCTTGTTGAGAGTACACGATACCTATTTTTGGGATTCAAATAATGCATCGGCACGAGTGTCGGATAGTGCACCGGCAAGCTGGAGTTATCGCACACACTCACCGGCAACCCTCTTCTTTTTGCATGCTCCACGAGAGAAAGCGCGAGGTCTCGATCGCCAAAATAACGATACATGTAATCGTGAATCATTTCGGGAACTTCGTCGGAAGTGTACCGCCCATCAAGAAAATCATTTCCGTTAACGATAAAGTCCACCGTCGTCCACCAATGCGTATCAATCGCCAAAAACGTGTCGAAGTCCCTGCCCTTGATTTGCTCTTCGTACATTTGCGGCAATGCCTCAAAAAAACTGCTCGGGTTTTTGCCGATATACGCTTCCCTTTCCGCCCCTTCCAAAAAAAGCCGCGGTACGTGGGTCGTGAGTGTGGCGCCGACTATCGCGCCCTTGCCTATATTTTTTTGCATTTTCTTTACCTCTGTCAAAGTGAAACCGGAATAAATATATAATATAAAATATGATTTGTATACTTGACAAAAGATTTACATTTTGCTAGTGTTTTTTCAGGACTTTTTGAAACGGATTGTGTTTTTTTACATTTATTTGGAGAAAAATTGTGGACACATTTAAAGGTAATTTTGAATTCCAAGAACTGACGACGGAAGAGCCACCAAAGCATGTATCTCTTTTTGTGGCAGAGTGGCTGTTGGAGCATGGTTACGCCCTCAACTTCCGAGGAACACAGCGAACCCCTGAAGAGGATGGAACGATTTATATCCATGGGGAACAGCCCCCAATAAGAAAGCTCTTTGGTTTGATTCCTTATCAACCATTACGACCATATCTGGGGCATCTCTACTTTGACAGGCCCTCACGGTGGGGAACATGGCTCTTTAGTGGCAACAAAGATCTCTGCAATAACGTACTTTATGGACTGGAACAAAAATTTAGGGTACGAATTCATGCCCCTGAGGGTATCGACCAGGCTTACTAGCGACAGCTAACTTGTTGTAAAAAAACCGGCGCATTTGCGCCGGTTTTACTTTTGTCTTGATTTAAGCGCTTAACAGGGTTTGCTCGATATTATAGAATATCGCATCTTCAAATCCTTTTTGCGCTCCCTCAATCTGAAGGAAAAATTCTTTTGCGAAATCATCGCTGAAACTGTCGGCGGAAATAAACCTACCCTCTTGGTTCGGACGCTCTACGAACTCATAAAACGGCGCTTCGTCCGGCGAAAGATTTTTATCAAACTTCCGGGCAAAAACCTGCTTTACATCACCGAAAGCATCCGACCGGTCTTTCAGGGGACCGAGAAAATGAAAATTATTTACCGTCGCCCATTCAACGAATGCGTAGATATTATCCACCGCAACCGCGATATGCTGGAAGCTGTGGTCGCCGTGTGCTTCGACATATGCAGAAACTTGGGAAATTTCTTCTCTATCAATCCCTTCAATGAGGGCAATGGAGTATTCTCCGAGCTTTACACCGCACAATTTCATGCTTGATTTCCCGTTGGGGCTCGCATCATTGGTTTCGTAAAAAATACGCGCACCCATGAAAAGATACATCTTTTTCCATGCAGTGATATCTTTCACTGCAATAGCAACGTGATCCAACCCCAATATCTTAAAGGGCAAAACTTCTTCATTATTCATACATCACCTCAACAAAAAATGGTTCTCCGTCCACACTACCAGATAGGCGCAAGGGCGCAACCTTGCTAATTCTTTAAAAATATTATGTAGTAAAAATGAAGGTTTCATTTCCCCAGCCGCCGTTCGCGCTTGGAGTACTCTTCCAAGATGCCCGTAAATTCTTCTTTTGAAAAATCCGGCCAGAAAGTGTCGGGGGAATTGCCTACCCATTTAATCGTTCGCGGATTTTTTCCATTAACTCCCGCTCGCTACCATACTCGCCATGCCGAGAAAATACGAGAATGCGACACATGGCTTTCTCCGGCAACAATTGAAAAATGAGCCGATAACCGCCGGATTTCCCGCGGTTTTCTTTAAGAGGAACAACTCTGGCTTTGTAAATCGCAAAATTTCCAAAACCGTGCGGGTATTTCTCCACCGCAGGTGTTTCGTGTAAACCTTTTGTAAGGAAAAGCCGCTCCCACGCTTCAAGCGATTCTTGCGGTGCCGGGAAACGCTTCATATTCCGAATATCTTTTTCGATGCTCTCGTGCCGAAAGATTCCCATATTACATTTGGCTCATTTCTCCGTATTTGTTCCGATAATACGCAAGATTGTAATCAATAATATCGTTTGGCTTTGTGGCAATCCACGGCGCTTCTCCATGACTTGCGTTTTTCATTTCCGCACCGGAAAATTTCTCCCACTTCTCCGCGGTCTCGTCCATCATCAAAAGTTCTTCTTTGCTGAAAGGAGACAGGTTGAACTCTTGAATTGGTTCGATTCTCTGCTGGTCATTCAATCCTGTCGGCATTTTCACGCGCGAGATTTTTAGTTCCTTCCCCGCCATTTCCTTCAGCATCTTCTCCGCCATGCGGGGTACCGGTCCGTTTTCAAAACGAAGATACTGGTCTCCGGTAACTGATGTACCATATTTTTCAAAAAAATCGAAATCAAGAAAATACAAAAGCTTCATAATCTTCAGTTTTCCAAGCGTCCCGTTCCGAATCTTGTGCGCAAAGAAAAGAACGGTGTTTTTATATTTTTTTTCGTCTATGCGAAAATTCTGTTTTGTCATGATTGTTATTCTACCATTAATCGCATTTGTGGTCAAAAGTCATTTCCCCCGCCGTCGTTCCCGCCCCGCGTATTCTTCGAGGATACCGGTAAATTCTTCTTTTGAAAATTCAGGCCAGAGGGTGTCGGTGAAAAAAAGCTCGCTGTAGACGCTCTGCCACGTGAGGAAATTCGAGAGCCTTTTTTCTCCGCCGGTGCGAACAACGATGTCGGGTTCGGGCATATCGTCAGTCCAAAGCAGTTTTCCAAACTCATCTTCGGTGAGTGCTTGAATTTCCTCCGGCGTTTTTTCCTTTGCGATTTTTTGAATCGCGGTGAGAATTTCCGCCCGACCGCCGTAAGAAATGCAAACATACAAGGTATACTCTCCGCCACTCGTTTCTTTTTCCATTTTCTCCATGCCCTCCTGAATGTCTTTATCAAACCGTTCTTTCTGTCCGATGAATTTCACTCGTCCGTTCTCTTTTTTGAACCGTTCCGTTTCTTTGAAAAGCACGGTGCGGAAAAGTTGTATGAGATACCCCACCTCTTCTTCGGTGCGCCGCCAGTTCTCCGTGGAAAAAGCGTACACCGCGACATGCCGAATACCCGCCTCTTTACACCACGCAAGCAGGTCGGTGAGTTTTTCATAGCCTCGAGCGTGCCCCTCGAATACCGGAAGCCCATGCGCCTTCGCCCATCGCCGATTCCCGTCCATGATGAGTCCGAGGCATGTTGGGGTATTTATTTTTTGATTATCCACAGGCATATTGACTTTATAAAATGAATCGTCTATACTACGCTTAATACACCACGAAAAAGACCCTTATGAGGTTCCGTCCTCATCGGGGGCTTTTTCATTTTTGGTCGCCAAAATTACTCTTTGGTCATTGATATAGGCTATTCGCGCTCCTGTTCGCTTGAGAAGGATGGAACATTTTTTAGCGCCAGCCGGAGAAAGAACAGCTTCCAGTTTCTTTTTCTCAATCAAAAAAGAAATAAGACTTGCATAATCACCGTCGCTTGAAACAAGAATCATTCTGTCGAAAGTGTTTTCATATGTGTCCCTCATAACACGGACAACAATATCAGCATCACAGTTTCCTTTTACTTTTCCGTCCCCATCATATGTAACATCTTTAAACATCAGAGTAAAGCCGTCTTTCCGAAGCCACGTATACAGTTTTTCGTATTTGGGCACAAACCCTAAAAACAAATACGCTTCTTGGATTCCATATTTCTCGCGAAGCCATACTCTGAATTTTCTATAATCAAATTTCCAATCAAAAGTCCCTACCCCTTTGTGCAGGTTCGCTCCGTCTATGTAAGCGACATTGTTTCGGGGATTCTTCATATTTTAATACACTATCACAAAATCCTTAAACTCGCCCCTCTCTTCCATCCATCTCGTTTCCACTCCCTCTACTTTCGCAAAAATAGACCCTTTGTGCAAGAGTTCAATATATTTTTTAAGCCGGTCTTCATCTCCTTCCGCAACAACCGCAACGGAACCGTCGGGCAGATTTTGCACAGTGCCGACAATCCCAAGCCCTCGCGCTTTCCTCTCGGCAAAGTCGCGGTACATCACCATCTGCACCCGACCGGTTATTTTACATTCAATGCGATTTTGCATGCCGTTTCGTATGTTTTTTGATGGCTTTTTCCAAATCCTTGTCGAAGGTTATAACTTCGTGCTCCATTGAAAGATACAGGAGGGACGCGTCTATCGCCGAAAGTTTCTTTCCATTCTTCTCCCGAAAAACTCTCATAGTTTCTTGAAAAGAGTGTTGACTCGAGTACAAAATTTCAACATCTTCATTCTCTGTAATATGATCAAGAAAACGATTCGCAACATCTTCGTTTGTTTTATTGATAAGGATAGTCGCAGTTTCCAAAACACAATACTCGGTAACGGTTATCTTCGGTTCACGAATAAAAATTTGAACGGCTTTCTCGTGCTGGCTGTCATCTTCGGCAAAAAAAGCAATCCATACATTCGAGTCCAAAATGATCATATGCCGTAAAGTATCTTATCTATGTTCTTGCTCAAATTTTTATCCCCGCTTCGAAAACGAATGCTGAATAAATCTTTTTTTGTATATTTTTTCTTTTTTACCGTTTCCATCGGCTCAATGCGAAAAACCGGACGCGCATTTTTTGCAACAATAAAAGACTCGCCCTTGTCTGCGCGTTCAAAAATCTTCTTTAGATTTCTTTGAAGCTCTCGGGCTCCGATTGTTTTCGGTTCGTGTGTTTTGGTGTTCATGGTTTCATTCTATCAAATGTCAAACAATTGTCAAACAAATGTTCCGGTCGACATTCACATTGCGCTCATCGTTCCAACGGTTGAAGGCGGAGATTTTGTATAGAGTGCCACCCATGCCACCGCCCGTCGAATTATCTCCGGGTTGAATCTTATTCGGCATCATAATGCCGGAGCAGAATATACCAAGTATCTTCAATTTTTTGAAGTTTCTGCATACACCACCCTACCCGAAACCGTAGCCGCGGATATTCTCGATGCATGGATACTGATTTCGGCCGCGGAAAATCGTAATCGTCCGCATGATTCACCTACTTTCATTTGAAAGTTTACCATGCAAAAGAAAACCCCGCATCCATGCGGGGTCTTGGCGGTAAACTCTCAAACATTGATGCTCTATTGAGTTCGTCAAAGAACAAAGTTCAAAGTGCAAAAAAATCAAAGGGTACAAGCCCTAAGCGCTAACTTGCGGGACCACGAACGCGAACGCCCCATCGTCATCCCACTCGTCCTCGGGGTCGTCCCAATACGCAACAAGCTGCGGCACACCACCGCCCCTGTTCGAATAGAGCACACCCGGACCGCCGTCGGAATCCTTAATAGGATCGTGCAGTCCGGCGATATACCAAATGCCCCCCATTTCTTCTTCCATTTGTTTGTTGGAAATGGTTTCGCGAATGCGAGGCATATGACCACCCAAGACATTTTGGTAACCGAAGCTTGCACCATATGCTTGCAAGTTGCGTGTCGTACGATTTTTGGAAATCAGTTTTCCCGGAACGATAGCTACCCGGTATTCCTTCCCTGCTTCGAGACGATGCTTCGCATCGTAGCTGTTCGGTCCTGTGCTCATAAGTACTTGGCTGGCATAAACACTAACCTCGCCCCCACGCGTGTCCCGTTTAAAACCCTTGAAAATTCAGCTGATTTGAGTCACCCT
>CAYRXD010000025.1:0-13626 GCA_964428135.1 uncultured Candidatus Saccharibacteria bacterium
ACGGCGGACGGCTCGTTATTCACGAAGTGCTCAAAATGACCTCCACCTTAAAAGAACTTATCATAAAGGGCGCGTCTTCGGACGAAATTGAAAAACAAGCGAAAAAAGAAGGCATGATGAGCATGATTGAAGACGGGCTGTTTAAGGCGGTGCAGGGGATGACGACGGTGGAGGAGGTATTACGCGTCATCTCCGAATAGGGGCGCGAGTCGTTATTTTGCCAAGCGAGGAGCAAAATGAATTTATTCATTTTCTCCAAGTGCCGGCAAAATATGAGATCATGTGTGCTCATATTTTCGCGCCCTTTGCAAGATTTTTTGAAGGCGGTCTTGGGGCAGGAGAATTTCTCCAGCTCCGGCAACACGCCTCCAAAAAATCTTGCAAATTGCATCGAAAATCCCCGTCTCGCGCGGTTTTGTTGTGCCTGAAAAAAATTGACAAAAAATGTAAACAGTGTAAGATAAGAATGCTATCGTGTGGGTGGATGGTATGAACAAGAAGAGTTCAAAATGAAAAAGAAATCAACCGCGGGTATCCCTATTTCGGCGGAAGTATCAGAGGAATCGTTGCGGCGTCTCACTGTATTGAAAGAAAAAATGGGAGCCGAAACATACGGAGAAGTTTTTTCAAACGCACTGCGATTATTTGAAGATGTAGTCAAAGAAGCCGACGATGGCGCGCAATTCTATATTGATCGCAACAACAGCATCGGTCCTGTTCTTTACGAGATATTCGAGACAACCGAATAAGTTTGTGTTTCCGGGAGGGGCGTTTTTGCTCCTCCTTTTTAGTTTCCACTTTTCCCATTACTCCGGATAAAGTTTCTTGGTATACTGTTTGTATAATACTTTGAATTACGAAATTCAGGTTATTGTCATCCCTGCGAAGGCGGGGATCCAGAGAATACATTGAAAACACTGGATTCCCGCCGTCGCGGGGACGAAAGAACATAGTTTTAAGAATTTCGTAATTCAAAGTATAATAGACAATCCCCGAATGGAAGAAACAAAAGAGGGAAGAAAATAAATGAGACGGACTCATATAGAATCCGCCTCACGTTTAGCACTTTCAGTATAGTAAACCGTTCGTGTTTGTCAACAACGCGTCCGTTTTGAAAATTAAAAAATGGAAATTGAAAATTTTCTCTCATATGCCCATATTCAATTACAAAGCAATGACAGAGGAGGGGAAGACGGTGTCCGGGGAATTCGACGCGCCGGATAAATCCCAGCTTGCCAAAGACTTGAAATCAAAAGGCTTGACGGTGATTTTTGCGCGCGAGATGAAGCAAGGCGGCGGGCTCACGATGAAAAAGCTCAATCTCATTCTGGCGCGGGTGAAGCTCCGCGAGAAGATCATTTTCGCGCGAAACCTCGGTTCGATGATCGAGGCGGGGATCGCTTTGTCGCGTGCGCTTGAGATACTCGAGAGGCAGACCAAAAATGTGAAGTTTCAGGACGTTCTCCATTCGATCTCCGACGACATCAAAAGCGGCGGGACTTTTTCCGACGGACTGAAAAAGTATCCCGGCGTTTTTTCGCCGCTTTTTATCGCCATGGTGCATTCCGGCGAAGAGTCCGGACAGCTGGTGGAAACGCTCAACGTAGTCGGCAAACAGCTTGAGCAGAGCTATACGCTTCGGAAAAAGATCAAAGGCGCGATGATGTACCCGATGATCGTATTGTTCGCCATGCTTATCATCGGTATCTTGATGTTCATTTATGTTGTTCCGTCGCTCACATCAACCTTCAAAGAATTCGATCTCGAGCTCCCGATGAGTACGAAGATTATCATGGGGCTTTCCGACTTTTTGGTGGCGCACACGGTGTCGGCGATCGGGCTGCTCGCGGGGTTCTTTGCGGGCATCTGGCTCGGGCTCAAGACGAAGGTCGGGAAGAGGCTCAGCGATTTTTTCGTGCTGCATATTCCGATGATCTCCGGCATCGTCAAGCAATATAATTCCGCGCAGACGGCGCGCACGCTTTCGTCGCTGTTCGCTTCCGGCGTGTCGGTTGTTGAGGCGCTTCATATTACCGAAGACGTTCTGCAGAATTCTTATTACAAAGCCGTACTCGTGAAGGCGGCTGATGTGGTGCAGAAAGGCATACCGCTGTCGAGCGTGTTTGTGGAGAATGAACAGATATACCCTCCGCTTGTCGGCGAGATGATGCAGGTCGGAGAGGAAACCGGAAAGCTTTCCGAAATGCTCGGGAAAATAGCGGTGTTTTATGAGGAAGAAGTGGATACGATCACAAAAGATCTTTCGACGATAATCGAGCCGTTCCTCATGCTCTTCATTGCGGGAGGCGTCGGGTTTTTCGCAATTTCCATGATCTCGCCGATGTATAAGCTGACCGCCAGCATTTAAGAACCCGCGCCGTGATTTTGGCGTGCCTTCCGCCGCTAAATTTCCACGGGGTCTTGGGGCAGTACTACTCGTACAGCCCCGGCAACACCCGCGAAAATTTATCACCGCATTACATCCAAAATCCCCGTCTCGGGTAAGACATTGATACTGTTTGTGATTTAATCAAAAATAATGTTCCATAAAAAACACATTGTTTCAAACGGGCTCACTCTCATCGAACTCCTGGCGGTTATCGCCATTTCCGTTCTGCTTCTTTTGCTTACGGTAAATTTTTTCAGTTCTTTCCGCAATTCGCAAGTATTGCAAGGCGAGACAAGCCAGGCGCTGTCCGTCATAAACAAAGCGCGATCGAATACCTTGAACTCCAAAGCTGATTTCGAATACGGAGTGCGCGTGAATGCCGACCGGCTGATTCTCTTCCAAGGGTCTGTTTTCGCGAGCAGTACGCCAACAAATGAAGAGTATGTCTTGCATTCGGCGGTTCAAATAGGAAGCATAACGCTTGGCGGCGGCGGTTTGGATATTATTTTTGATCGTTTGACGGGCGAGACGGCAAATAACGGTTCATTTGATGTTTCTCTCAAAGCCGATCCGACAGAGAAAAATATCTTGTTTATCAGCCAAACGGGAGCGACGGCGCAAAACTAAAAGTATGTAATCATCTTATGCTGCGCAAAAGAATAAAAAATATGCGAGGATTCGGACTCATCGAAATGGTCGTTGGCGTGTCCGTCTTGGCGGTTTCTCTGGTCGGCATCGGCGCCGTGGCGCAACGGTCGCTTTCGCTCGCACGGCAATCACTGCAGGAAACGCAGGCAAATTTTCTTCTGGAAGAGGGATCAGAGGCGGTGCGATTTTTTCGCGATACCGGTTGGCAGAACATAAGCGGACTTTCCACAACAACGACCTACTACCTTGCCTATGGAAGCGCGTGGGCGACAACCACAACGGCAAACAAAGTTGATAATATTTTCACGAGAAACTTCACGGTATCCGATGTCAAAAGAGACACGAATGACGATATCGCCTCATCGGGAACATACGATGCAGGGACGAAAAAAATAACCGTTGCTCTTTCGTGGTCGGACGGATTCGGAATATCAACGAAGGCGGTGCAATTTTATTTAACCGATATATGAGAAACATAAACACAAAAGGATACACCCTGCTCGAAACCATCGCATACATCGCCATTTTTATCA
Source organism: uncultured Candidatus Saccharibacteria bacterium (assembly GCA_964428135.1). Classification (GTDB taxonomy): domain Bacteria; phylum Patescibacteriota; class Minisyncoccia; order Phycocordibacterales; family CAIJYI01; genus CAIJYI01. The sequence continues at coordinate 3,571 of CAYRXD010000025.1, forward strand.
TTGTGATGGTTGCCGTGCTTGATATGCTTCTGACGCTTTCCAAATCATTTTCTCGGGTGCGCGCTTACAATGAGGTGAGAGTTGACGGGATGAGCGTTGTCGAGCGGATAGCGCGAGAAGTGCGGACGGCGGGCTCCGTTAATATTTTGGGGAGCGATTTTGACGCTCACCCGGGAAATCTTTTGATAAACACCACCGATGCGGCGGGAACGGCAAAAACCATCGAGTTTTATTGGAACAGTACCGCAAAAAATATGAACATTATTGATAACGGCGTTGATAAAGGCGCACTGAACGGCAGCAGTACGGAAATTACCAGTATCGTTTTCCGAAACGCTTCCACGACCAAAGGAGAGGCGATTAAGATAGAGCTGACGCTTCAGAGCAAAAGGACGACCGCTATTGCCGCGAAGTTTTATGATACCATTGTGATGAGAGGAGGATACTAAAAATGAAAAATGAAAAAGTAAAAATTACGCGACGACACGATACCGCACAATCCGGCCAAGCCATGATCACCGCCGTGGTGCTTTTGCTTTTCGTGTCCGTCGCCGTCATGCTCGGACTCGGGGCTACGGTGATAAAAGACATTAAAATCACGCAGGACTTCGTGCGGTCAAAGCAATCGTATCTTACCGCGGAGTCGGGGGTGGAAGATGCGGCATATCGGCTGAAGAACGGGATGCAAATCTCCGCGACCGAGATATTTGGTTTAAACGGAGCGACCACTACGACGACAATTACGGATATTGGGAGCGAGAAAGAAATTTTGGCGACGGGCGACGATACGGCGTCTTCGACAAGAAAAGTGCAAATGCGCCTTCGGGAAGCGGCTGTCGGAGCATCGTTCAATTATGGCATACAGGTCGGCGCGGGCGGGCTTTTCATGGGTCAGAACGCCGGGGTGTATGGAAACGTGTATGTCAGCGGAAGCATTGAGGGAAGCGGGAACGGCGCGAGCATGTCTTTTGTTACCGGTACGGCGATTGCGGCAAACAGCATCGCCGTAACCGCCGATCAAGTGAATGATGCGCCGGCTGTTCCTTCAACGAATTTCACTTTCGGCACGAGCACCCCGGAAGACATGGCGCAGAGTTTTACGGTTTCCACCACAAGTCCTCTCAATAAAATTTCGATATACATAAAAAAAACAAGCACGCCGGCTAATCGCACCGTGTACATCATGAGCGATAACGCAGGGGTTCCCGGTACGGTAATCACGAGCGGAACGCTTGATGCCGATTTGGTTACCACGACTTATGGCTGGATTGATGTTACTTTTTCCGAAAACCCTGAGCTTATCATGGGGGCGACATATTGGTTCGCGCTTAACGGCAATAATAGTGCGACAAAGTACTACACTATCGGCGCGAATGCAAACGGTTATGCGAACGGGCAGTTAAAAAAGGGCACCTACAATACGACGTGGAACAGCACCGGCGGACTTGACTCCTATTTTAAGGTCTATGTGGGGGGGATGACCGCCACCATTGATAATGTGAAAATCGGTCTTGCCGGTGTCGGCGACGCCAAAGCGCATAACGTGGAGGATTCAACCATTGAAGGAGCGCTTTACTGCCAGACCGGGTCCGGAAACAACAAAGCGTGCGATACGTCGCAGGCAGACCCCGTGCCGAAATCATACGCCATTTCGCAGGCGAACATTGACCAATGGAAAAGCGATGCGCTTGCGGGAGGCACCATTATCGGAGACTACGCGCCCGCCGGTCCCGTGTCAATCGGTCCGAAACATATTACGGGAAATTTCACCATCCCCAAAGACGAAACAACGACGCTTACCGGGACGATGTGGGTGGAGGGAACGGTCACGGTGGAAAACGGAGCAGGAAACAACACCAAGGTAAAGCTTGATTCAGGATACGGTTCGGACAGCGGCGTCATTGTTGTTGATGGAAAAGTGGACATTTCAAACAACGTCCAATTTGAGAATTCCGGCACATCGGGAAGTTTTGTTTTGCTTTTAACCACGAGCGATTGTCCGAACGGCGCATCGTGCGGCGGCGCACCCGCCATCAATATTTCCAATAACGTTGGCGCGGTGCTTTTGGACGCTCCTAACGGAACACTTCACTTTAACAACGGTTCGGCTGCTACCGAAGCGACCGCAAGCAAACTGGAACTTGATAACGGCGCCACCGTTACCTACAATTCCGGTCTCGCGGACACGAGCTTCTCGAGCGGTCCGGGCGGGTCGTTTGATATTACCAAATGGCGGGAAGTGCAATAAAACAAACAATGCTTCATAAGCTCTTCAAAAAAAAATTTTTACTCAAAAAATACAAAGGATTTTCCATTATCGAAGCGTTGCTCGGGATATTCTTGTTTACCATGTCGTTTTACGCGCTCTACGGCGTACTTCAGTTCTCTTTTGCTCTCGTAGCGCAAAACAAAGCGCAATTGGGCGCTATGACGCTTGCCGACGAGCAAGTGGAGTATCTGCGAAGTTTGCCGTTTGGCAACATCGGAGTGGTCGCCGGCAATCCCGCGGGGCTCCTTCCCGCGACAGAAAGCATTTCGTTGAATGGAATTTCATACACGCGGCGCAATGTCATTTTCTGGGTGGATGATCCGAAAGACGGTGTTGCACCTTTGGATACCATCAGCACGGATTATAAGCAGGTGAAGATCGAGGTGTCTTGGGATTTTCGCGGTACTGCACGGAAAATTTTCATTGTTACCAACATCACGCCGAAAGGGCTTGAAACGAACGTGCCGGGCGGTATTTTTAAGATTACGGTCGCGGATGCCGCGACGAATCCGGTACAGGGCGCGAACGTGAACATAAAACATGCGGTTCTTGGCGTTGATGTCAACCGCGTTACCAATAGCGCAGGGCAGTGGTACGAATACGGCGTACCCCCCGGTGCGGATTACGAGATTACCGTTACGAAACCGGGATATAATTCCGCGCGGACATACGGCACGACCGAAGCCGCCAACCCGAATCCCGCGCACCTTACTTCCATAGACGATAGCGTCAGCCAGGTGACGGTGTTTTCTGATAAAATAAGCGGCAATACCGTCGTGATATCCGATATGCCGACGGCGGGCGCGTGGAGCGATACATTTACTGATGCGAGCAAACTTTCAAGTACCGCTTCAACGAGCGTACTTCTTGGAAACGTGGAGCTTGAAAATGATCTTGGCGCGTATGCGGAAGACGGCAGTGCGACAAGCGTCTGGATCGCACCTGCGGGCATTTCCCGATGGACGGAGTTCTCGTGGAACGACACTGCACCGCCCGGAACGGATATGAAGTATCGCGTGTATTATGACAATGCCGGCATTGAAACTTTGGTACCCAACGGCAAGCTCCCCGGAAATTCCGCCGGACTTTCCGTTTCCCCGGTAAGCCTTGCCGGACTCAATGATCAGTCTTACGGGCGTACGGGGTATGACAAGCTCAAACTCTCCGTTTCCGCAAGTACCGCCGATACCGCCGTGACGCCTCTGCTTCATGACTGGGCGCTCTCATACGAAGTTCACGCACCGCGCCCGAATTTTACTTTCAATCTGCGCGGCATGAAAAATATCGGCACGGACGCTCTCGGCGCGCCGGTAGATAAATTCAACGTCAACACGGCAACCGATGCGTCGGGAATCATGGCGACCACGACTCTTGAGTGGGATACGTATGCGGTAAGCCGGACCGGATACGACATTGCCGAGTCTTGTCCGCCACAGCCGCAATACATCGCCCCGAATACTTTTTCTTCGACGTTTATTGATATGACACCGTCGCTCCCGCATGCGGTTTTGGTGCAAGTAAAAGATTTGACGGGTATCGGCGATGTCCCCGGCGCGCACGTGAGATTATATCGTGCGAGTTCGGCATTCGACCAAATGAAAATAGCCGGACTTCGATGCGGACAGGCTTTTTGGAACGGACTTTCCGAGGGGACGAACGCGCTTGGCAACCCCTACACGATTGAAGTGAGCGCGCCGCCGTATACGAGCACCACCACGCTTCCGAACATTGATGTGTCGGGATACTCGACGTATTCCGTCTTTACGGTGACGACGAGCTAATGAAACGTATGAAGATTTTTTCTCGAAAAACGAAATCCTTTACGCTCCTTGAAACGATCATCTACATCGCGATTTTTGGCTTGGTATTTCTTGCCATCACGAATGCGATAATTACTTTTTATCAATCCAATCGCTATACGCTCGAACAAATGAATCAGCTTGACTCCGCGCGCAAAGGCGTGAGCGCTCTCGTGACCGGAATACGAGAGGCGACCTACTCCGAATCCGGCGCTTACCCGATTGAGTCCGCGGAAGAAAGCAGTATGACGTTTTACGCCGATACCGACAATGACGGGACCGTCGAGCGCGTCAGATATTTCTTGTCCGGAAACAACTTTCAGAAAGGCGTGATCGTGCCGACCGGCAGTCCGGCGGTATACGCTCCGGCAAGTGAGATTGTCACTACGCTTGCGGAATATATCAGAAACGCCGAACAAGGAGTGAACATGTTCGCGTATTATGACACGAACGGCGCGCTCATGACGGAGCCGGTTACGCTCGTCGGCGTTCGGTACGTGAAGATTTCCGTGATAGTAAACGTTAACCCCGCAACCATGCCCAATGAATTCACGCTTCGCTCAAGTGCAACGATTCGAAATATCAAATCGAATTTGTAGGCATATACATACGCTTGACTTCCGCCGCTCATTTGTATACCATCACCAAAGTTTCGCCCCTTGAAATATGGAGCAAAACCGAATAGAGAAAAAGATTTCCCCTTTTTCTCCAACGTTTCTCACACTATACTGGAGATATGAAAATGTTCCGCCAAAAGAAATTTCTCGCGCTTTTCGGCGCAATGCTTGCGCTTTTTTCCGCCGCTCTCTGGGCGACATCCGCAAGCGTGGAATGGAACCCGTCGCGGTTTGCTCCGGCAAGTATTGCGCCGGGCGAAACGCTCAATGCAACCGTCACTTTCACAAACAAAGGTTCGAGCGCGATCAACGACTCAAAACTTTCGCTTGAAGTCCGCGGTGATGCGGCAAGCATTGTTTCCGTTACAGAACCCGCATTTCCACAGACGATAAAAAAAGGCGAGAGCGTATCCGTAAATCTCTCAGTGCAATCTCCCTCTGATACCGCCGTGCGCGTTGTGAACGGAAGCCTTGTTCTGCTTGAATCAAAACCGAAGGGAACGAAAGACACATTCAGCGCAACACTTCCGCTTGAGATTACGCTGTCGCCCTTTTCGCTTCCTCCGGAACCGAACGAAGCCGAAAATGAAGCGACGGTGGCAGGCGTGGACACGAACGCAAACGGTGTGCGAGACGATATTGACCGCTTTATCGGATTTGCTTACCCCGAATCGGAGAAACGGCGGATGGCGCTGACAGAGGATGCGAAAGCCGAGCAAAAATTCATGATGGACTATGTCGCCGACCCGAACAATGAGTTGCAGGCGCAGGAGAATGCGCGGTTGAGTAGTAAAGCACAAAATTGCCGTTGGTATACGTTTGAGGCTACTGGTATTACTACCCCAAACGAAACAGACCGACTCAATTTTGCAGAGTTCGTCATGAAAGACACCAAAACCCTGCTTAAGCTCACCACCAATACCAAAGAGCGATATGATGCCTACTTTGGCGCTGAGAAATATCTTGGCGGTATGGGTTTCCCTGATAACTCCAATGGAGATAAATCTGATTGTTCTTTTAATCCCGATTTACTTCCCAACTGATCAAACTGACCAATAAGGAGGTCAATATGAAATGGTTACCATTCTGCGCGATGATAATCGCGTTCTCAAGCGGCATTACATCGGCATACGCGAATCACACACCGTGTCCGACTCAGCAAACCACCGTTTTCTTCGTCAACGGAGTGGATGTTCCAAAGAAGATTGCAAATGACCACAAAAATACTCTCAGGGAATTAGTCTACGCCGAAGGAGCGTCCGAAAACTGCGTTCACTTCGAACTGGCGCATGTAAAGGATTTTACCCTTGTGCTTGATATCGGAGAAGCGATCCTTCAAAAAACCAGAGAGCTTGCCGTGCATTTCAGAACGGGTTTGGATATGTTGTTTCGGAGCGTGGTCCCCGAAAGCTGGTTTGATGATGATGTCGTCGCTCCAAGATACGGCGGATTTGGCGCTGATTCGAGCGGAGATTCGTTGTTTAATCAACTCGCGAAACACGTAGTTCTGTACCGAGAAAAATTATCGGCGGGACATCGCGTCATTCTCGTTTCTCATTCCCAAGGCGGATTTTACACCAATGCGGCATATACCAGCCTTACCGGCGTGGAACAAGCGCAAACACGTCTTGTTGCGGTAGTGACTCCGGCGGCGCTTGTTGCCGATGGGGGACCAAATACGCGTCTCACGGAAGACCTCGTCGCTTTTTTCGCTTTTCCCTTCGCTCTTGCCGCAAATGAAACCAATGACGAGCCGTGCGGTGATTCACCGTGGTTTTGTCACGGATTTGAAGAATCGTATCTTCATGGGACGAATTCGCGGACAAAAATCGTTGCCGACATAATAGCCCTTTTGCCGCAGACTATCCCGTCCGGAACAGTTCAGGGATTTGTCCGGCACCTCGACTGTTTAGGGAACGACATAGGCGTTCTGCCGAATACGCAAGTAAATGTCTTTCTATTTCCCGACGGAGAGGACAGTGTTGCCGAGACTATATCCGATGAAAATGGATTTTTCACTTTATCGCTTCCGCCCGGAGATTACTCGTTTCAAGACGGAAGCGGGACGTCTTTTGCCGTTTCTGTCGGAGAAATTACAGAACATGATGCCATCGTCGGAGATGCGTGTCCAAATTGAAAGAATTTCCGGAATGAAGTTTTACCCCTGCCGTAAATGGCGGGGGTTTTGTTTGGTGATATAATGATTTCAATGAAACCGCTTTCTCAAAAAGATACAGGCTATATTTCCATTACCGCTCTTGTGTTTGTGTCCGTGTTTGTTATGGTTTTGACCGGACTGATTACCATGGCGCTCTCGCAAAAGAAACTGCAAAAATCGAAAGAACAAGGAATTCAGGCGCTTCAAATCGCCGAAGCGGGGCTTGATTATTACAAATGGTTTCTCGCGCATTATCCTGATGACTTGAAAGACGGTACGGGTCTTCCCGGACCGTATATCCATGACTATTCCGATCCGGAAGGCGGCTTGCTCGGAAAATTTTCGCTTGAAATCGGAGGCAATGTGCAATGCGGAAGCCTTGCGCGTGTCAACATCACCTCGACAGGATGGGTTAACGCGAACTCAAGTTTGAAAAAAATAGTTTCCGCCGTCTATGGCCGCCCCACGATCGGCGAGTATTCGTACATTCTAGACAGCGATGTCTGGGCGGGGGCGGACCGCATCATTTACGGACCGTATCATTCAAACGGCGGCATTCGCATGGATGGTACCAATTTCGCGCAAGTGACTTCCGCGAAAACGACATGGAATTGCACGGGGAATTACGGCTGCAATCCGAATCAGCCGAGCGCTCCCGGTGTCGTCCGGTCCGGTCCGGGTCAGGCTTTGTGGTCATGGCCGGTTGTGCCGATTGCGTTTAACAACATCACCCTGAATCTTGCCGAGATGAAAGACAAAACCGCTTCCGCGACCCCGGGCGTGTGCGCCGCAGGGCAAACCTACGGATGCTATTTTGCTCCGTCGGGCGGAAGCGGCAAGGGGTATCGCGCCAAATTTTTGAGCGATGGCAGGATGGAATTATACCGCGTGACTGCGACGAGACCGACATGGGAATACGGTTCCGCGGCAGGCTGGAGGCAAGAAAACACCCTTATCTTAACAGATACGCCCGTCGCGGGTTCGCCTTTCACTCTTCCGACCGGTTGTCCCCTGATATTTGTCGAAGATAACTTGTGGATTGAAGGGACGGTAAAAGGCAAGATAAGCATTGCCGCGGCGAATCTCGGCGCGGCGAATCCCGACCTTGTATTTTCGGGAAACGTTGACTACACTACCCTTGACGGAAGCGACGGACTGCTCGCCCTCGGAGAGAACCGTGTTCTTGTCCCGCTTGATTCTCCGGATAACATGACCGTTCGCGGTATTTTCATAGCGCAGAAAGGATATTTCGGCAGGCATTGTTTCAGGCAGGCGCCGGATGGCACCGGTTGCGGACAGTCCGCTCCGTGCAATACCGCGGGCAGTCGCAATTGCCGGGTGCCGGTATCCCAACCCAAACCGGACAGTTTTTGCGGAAACGATTACAGAAATTGCGTGAAAAGAAACAGTATGACCATTTACGGCACGGTCGTCTCAAGCGGGCGCGTCGGAACGAAATGGAGCTGTGGCGGTTCGTATTGTTCCGGCTACAATTCGCGCACGGATAGTTATGACAGCAAGCTTGCGAATGACCCCCCGCCGCTCACTCCCCCGATAAGCGATACGTATAAGTTTTTGCAGTGGTCGCAGGAGAGATAAAATTACATCAACCGCTTGTCGTACTTTTTTGTTTTTTCTTGCCCGCTTACAGAATGGGTAGGCAAGCGTAAAAGTTAAGCCTTTTTATTTTGGATGATTTATGATTGAGACGACGATGTATTGCGGATTTTGCACAAAAAAATAAAATCTGTACCCTCTGTCAATACGCGCTTGCCACAACTCGTTGCTCGCTTCATGATATTTCTTGGCATTAAGCGAAGGGTGCCGATAATCTTGCAATAAATATGAAAATTGCTTGCGGGTTTTCTTTTTCATTTCGGGAGGGAGAGCAAGAAATTGCCTTTGCGCTTTTTCAGTGAGCAATATCTCCATGTTTTTCGGTCATCTTAGCATCAAATTCATCAATGGTTGAAAAAGAAATATAGCGTCCGTTCTTCAAATCATCAAGACTTTCTCTGATATCTCGAGAAAGCTCCGCATCAAAGCTCGCCACCGGCTCAATGACAATCGTATTATTCTTTTTTGTTATATTCAGAAATTGCCCGGCAAAGATGCCGAGATCATCGCGAAATTTCTTCGGTATGGTAAGAACGCCGCGTTGTTTTAATTGTATTGTTTGCATATGGACAGAATATCAGAAATACTGATTTTCTGCAAGGAAAAAAGTAAAAAATGCCGTCTTGCTGATATGCAAGACGGCGCCGAAGAAAGGCTGGAACTTATGTGCAACATCCCCTCCGTATTTGGTTTGCTCATCTTTGACCTTCTCTGTTTGGTCTGTGACTCGTGTACACGCCGAGAAAAGTGTAGCACACAGATATAAGCAAGTCAACATGTGTTTTTTCTTGCTCGCCTGCTACAATACTATAATGAATGTTCGCATGCAAAACCAGAAACAAAAGAAGCGGCTCATTATCGGCAACTGGAAAATGAACCCGTGGAAGACCGAAGACGCGCGGAAGATTTTTGACGCGGTAAAGAAAGAAGCGGGGAAGCTCTCGCATGTGCAGACGGTTGTGTGTCCGCCTTTTGTTTTTCTCTCCGATTTGTCGCGGCGAATTTCCGGACACCGAGTCGTTTTGGGAGCGCAAGATGTGTTTTATGAAATGGAAGGCGCACACACCGGGGAAGTGTCGCCGCTCATGCTTGCATCTGTCGGCGCGAAATATGCCATTATAGGACACTCCGAACGGCGTGCTCTCGGTGAGACGGACGAAGGCGTCAACAAAAAAGTTCTCGCCGCTCTTAAAATGGGTTTGACAGCTGTGCTGTGCGTCGGTGAAAAAGAGCGGGACGCGGAAGGAGGGTATCTTTCGTTTGTCAAAAATCAGATTGAAACGGCGCTGGTAAAAGTTCAGAAACGCTCGCTTGTAAATGTGATTGTAGCATACGAGCCCGTGTGGGCGATTGGCGCGAAAGCGACCGGCGCAGACACACCGGCGGATTTTTTGGAAATGACTCTCTTTATACGAAAAACCGTGTCGGATATGTTTGACCGGACAACGGCCCAAGCCATCCCCGTTTTGTGCGGCGGTTCGGTTGATGAAAAAAACGCGGAAAGTTTTTTGAAAGAAGGCGAAGCGGACGGGCTGTTGGTGGGGCGGGCAAGTTTATCATCAGAGCAGTTTATTAAAATATTAAAAATAGCGAACG
>CAYRXD010000025.1:13636-17082 GCA_964428135.1 uncultured Candidatus Saccharibacteria bacterium
AGATATGAAAAATTCCCAATATCTAATTTCTAATTTCCAATAAAATTTCTAATGTTAAAAATTGTGCATTGGGTATTTTGTTGGAAATTAGAAATTAGAAATTAGTAATTCTTATGAAATTACCCAACATAACCAAAGTAAAGAGTTTGAAAGGCAAAAGAGTACTCCTTCGCCTTGACCTCAACGTTCCGACGGTAAAAGGCGAAGTCGTTGATGACTTTCGCATTCGAAAAGTACTGCCGACGGTGAAATTCTTGAAAAAATCAGGCGCAAAAGTCATTATTTTAAGCCATACGGGGCGAGGGAAGGAGGATTCGCTTCTGCCCGTTTCCCGCTATATGGCAAAAACACTCAAGCACTCTTTTGTCGCCGATTTTCAGTCTGAGGAAGGAAAGCAAATTCTCGACGGAGTGAAGAACGGAGAAATAGCCATGCTCGAAAATTTGCGCAGGAATGACGGCGAAAATGGAAAAAGCACCGCTTTTGCAAAATCCCTCGCCGCACTCGGAGAAGTGTACGTGAACGAAGCTTTCGCCGTGTCGCACCGCAAAGATGCGTCAATTTACCTGCTTCCGAAGTACCTTCCTTCGTATTTCGGACCGCTCTTTTGCGACGAGGTGGAGAATCTTTCTTTTGCGACAAAGAAGCACAGCCCGTTTCTCTTTGTACTTGGCGGCGCGAAGTTTGAAACCAAGATGCCGCTCATCAAAAAATATCTTACCGTGGCGGATACGGTTTTTGTCGGAGGAGCGCTCGCTAACAATTTTTTCAAAGTACTGGGATACGAGATTGGCCGGTCGCTCGTTGATGGCGCGCATCTTAACCTCAAGCCGATCCTCAAAAACAAGAAGCTGCTTCTTCCTCTTGATGTAGTCGTTGACTGCCCGACCGGGAGATGCGTTAAAACGCCGCAAGAAGTGCTCCCCGGCGAAGCAATACTCGACTCTGGACCGAAGACCGTGGCGATGCTTGCCGAGCGCGTAAAGGCGGCGAAATTCGTGCTGTGGAACGGACCGCTCGGGAATTATGAAGCGGGATACGGCGAGGCTACTCTTGCGCTTGCGCAGTCGGTTCTCGGAAGCAAAGCGAAGGCCGTCGTCGGAGGAGGGGATACGGTTGCGGCAATAGCAGAATGTAAGATGAAAAAGAGCAACACTTTTATTTCAACGGGCGGCGGCGCAATGCTTGAGTTTCTCGCACAAGGAACACTGCCGGGGATCGAAGCGCAAATGAAGAAAAAATCAAACGGCATGTTTATTGGCAATTAATACTATATTTTTATGGAACAGCACTCAAGCCCTTTTCATCTTACACCCGAGCAACAACAAGACGGACACCAGTATTGGGAAAAATTTTTTGCGCAGAAAGTAATGCAAGTGGCGAATGCGCTAAAAGAGCACGGGTGGCTCGCCGATCCTTCTGTTCAAAAAGCGCTGAACGATGCACTTGCGGAAGTGCGAAAAACTCGCCAGACGCTTGTTTCCAAAGAGGAACTCTCGGTGCGAGCGATTGAGTTCTTTGTTCGTGAAAATAACGGTGTCATCAGCCAAAAACTTGAGAAAGAATATGTTGAAGCGTTACTGCCGTTGTTGGTACAGCGCCTCCGTCAGCTTGACTATGATACCGTAAATGAACCTTTGCAAGCTGAGATCGATACTCTCATAAAAGATAAAGGCATCGTTCTCAGTACGGAGGGTGTCGGTATTTTGCGCGACAAATTTTGGGAGCGCTTTAATGCCATCAAAACAAAAGAATACGAGCAAGGTGAATCCGCTTAGTTTTTTGCAAATTTTTTTGAAAGCGTGTATTCTTAATGCAATACACATTTTTTAACACTAAACACAAAAGAGATTATGTCGCCAGAAACATTTCCGCTTCAAGAGTTTGATTATAAAAAAGAAGAAGAGAAGATATTGGAAGGCGTCGAGCCGTCGCTGGTCTCTATTCTCAAGCTTGGCGGTCGGCGACCGCTCACCGAGAAATCGCAGTAATGTTATTTTGTATGGACAAAGAAAATTTTCAAGAATTAAAAAATATGCTTTTTGGCTCCGAACTTTCATTTACGGAGAAAGAAGACATGGTCTGGCTTTTTGAAGGCGCCACCGAAGAAGAAATGCGCGCTGCGATAGATCTTTTTTCCGAAGACGGGGCGTGGATCAAGAAAATAAGCGACAATTATCACCAAAAAAAGATTGCGCTTCTGGCGGATGATGTTGAGATGTGGAAGAAAATTCTGGAGGACGAAGCGGAAATGGTTAAAACCAAGAAAAAATAAAAAAAGCCCTCACGTGAGGGCTTTTTTTATTTTTTCCGCCACCATTTCCATTTCACCGTCTTTGTACGGCATTTTTCTTGTCCATACTTTCAGCCCATCTCCTTCAAAACGGGGAATAATGTGGATATGAAGATGAAAAATGACTTGTCCGGCTGGGCGCTCATTATTCATGGTGATATTGAGTCCGGCGGCACCCATTCCGTCAAAGACCGCCCGGCTTACTTTTTTCAGCGTCGGCATGGTTTGGGCAAGAGCATCGCCTGAAATATCCAGGATATTTTTCGCGTGGGTTTTCGGCACGACGAGCGTATGTCCATGATTGTTCGGGTTCGCGTCCAAAAACGCCAGAGCGTGTTCGTCCTCGTATATTTTCGCCGACGGAATTTCTCCCGCGACTATTTTGCAGAAAATACAGTCGTCCATAAAGTAGTTTAGAGCGCGGCGCGCAGATGTTTTTCAGCTTTTTCGATCTCGTGTGAATTGAACGACTTGCTCATTTTCATTTGCTCCACTATCTCCGGTATCTCTTTTTCGGTAATCCCCTTAAAACGTCTTCCTCTATGAGTATCTTCGTCCATAGAGCCGGCAACGATTGCCTTGAATTGGGCGAGTTTCCGGTCCTTCAACTGCATTTTTCCATATATGCCCGACTCGCTCCACGTGCCCTTAAGCTCTCGTTCGCTTACGCGTTTCGGGGGCGGTCCCCCGGTCAAATCATCAATAATTCCCATAGAATTAGATATTAAACGAATAATTCTTATTATATAACGTAGCTCAATGTCTTATCAAGAGCTACTTTAGCCGTCGGCGTGGTACAATGTCTCAATGAAAAAAATGCTTGTCGGGAAAGAGGTTGACGGCAATGTGCGGGACGAACTGAAAAGTTTTCCTCCGCTCCAGCAAAAGCTCCTCGCGCATCGCGGAATTGAAACACGAGCGGATGCGGAAAAGTTTTTGCATCCCGATTGGGAGCGGGATATCTACAACCCTTTTCTTATTTTCAACATGGAGAAAGCGGTCGAACGAATTTTGCGCGGAATAGAGAATGGCGAAAAAATCGTCCTCTACACCGATTATGACTGCGACGGCATTCCCGGTGGCGTGATTCTCCATGATTTTTTCAAAAAAATCGAGTACAAAAATTTTCACAATTACATTCCGCACCGGCACG
>CAYRXD010000026.1:0-17081 GCA_964428135.1 uncultured Candidatus Saccharibacteria bacterium
CGGAGAGGGGGAGATTCGAACTCCCGAGACACTTTCGCGCCTGCCGGTTTTCGAAACCGGTGCCTTCGACCACTCAGCCACCTCTCCAAAGGTGCATTACAGCACATGATAGCACGATTTTTTTGATTTTTCCAGCAAATCTGGTAGTATGTCACTAAGTGTAAAGGATTAGTGTATGGGGATGGGAAAACGCCCCTCGCACCTTTTCCATATACTTGTCCCATATAACTAAAAGGCCCTATCGTCTAGCGGCTAGGACAGCGCCCTCTCACGGCGTAAACCCGGGTTCGATTCCCGGTAGGGTCACAACAACAAAAAAAACCAAAAGCTTTTGGTTTTTGTTACCCAGAGTGGACTCGGGTAATCTTTTTTGGAACCGATTTGTTGTGGAATGCGTGCGTTTGGCGGAGATTTTGAAGGGAAATAACAAACAGCCAAAGGTTATATTTTAGTACACTATATATAATACCAAACCACCGAAATAAAAAAAGAGGGCTTTTGTGCCCTCTTTTAAAAACCTTAGTTTGTGCCTTTTGGTAAATCATTGAAAACTCGCGGCTGATCTGCAATTTCGCCGTTTTCATCTTCCACAAAAAACGCTGAATTTGGGGGTGGTTCTGGATTATCCAGGGCATCCTCTACTGGAATGGGGATTGGAACTTCTCCTTCATTTTCTTCCAAGATTTTTTGCTCTATTTTTCCCCCGTTTCCCGAATGGAGGCAAATAAGCCAGTCTGGTGATTTTACATAGCTCCGACAATCCTGTGCTTCTTTGCCGTAAGATGCGGTGGAAAAGGAAATGAAGACGAATGTCGAAAGAACAAATGCCAAGCGTGGAATACGCATACTTTTTACCTCGTTTGAAATAATGGTTACTTTTTGTAGTGTATCCGCGAGGAAGGATGTCTGTCAATGGATTTCAAAACTATTTTTTTGTCCACCGAATGCTTTTTACAAGATCATCCAGCACGGAGAAATTAGAGACATCGCCAAATATAACGACGCTTAAGAATTTTTCGGGATCTGTGGGAATCAGGATGTAATAAATACGCTCTTTTTCTCCCCCAGCGAGTTCGACATCCGTGCGTGTCACATTTTGTCCGTCAATTTCTATTTGTTGTTCGTTAACTGATTTTGCTGGATAATCGCTTGATTGTTCGTATCTATTGCTTGTGCCGACTATGGCTTCTATTTTGTTATGCCCCGCAGGAAAAACACTTTTACCCGTCGCTTGAGACACGTCATAGTTAAAAAGCTGGAGATATCCGTTACCCAAGGAATTATCTCCCACGCGCCAATTTTTCGGGAAAGCAAAAGTCAGACCTATTTTTTCATTGGAGTAAAGAAGGTGGTCGTCGGTACCTTCAGAAATACTGCCGACAAAGTCTCCTGTCTTAACGGTATTTGTTGCCGTATTTGGTGACGGTACTGGAATGGCGGTGTTGTTTTTTGGCTTGACTAAAAATACAATGATGGCAAGAAATATAACAACCGCAACGATTATAATTGTTTTGTTTGTTTTCATAATAGTTACTTTAGCCCAAGGTTCATTTTTTGTAAAGCATCACATTTAAGCAATAAAAAAGCGGAGACACACGTGCCTCCGCCAACAAATAAGCCGCTTTATTGCGGACTTGAATTATTTGAAGAAGTATAGTAGCGAATGGGAACGCCGCCGCTACATTCCGTCTGAAAACTCTTCATAAGCCATCCGTCCACAACGACATACTGTCCGTAAGAAGACGACAGCCCGCTGCCGTTATAACGCACGCCAAAGTGCAAATGCACTCCAGTGCTTCCCAATCCTTCGCTTCCCATGTACCCCAAAAGCTGTCCTTGGATAACGTCATTATTTTGAGCCACACTCAAGGATTTCATGTGAATATACCGCGTTGTAAACCCTGTGCTTTCGGTAGTACCGCCGCTATGGTTAATTACTACGTAATACCCATTATCCGATGTATGAGTGGCTGTTACCACTTTTCCACCCGCCGCCGCGATAATCGGAATGTTTATCGCAGGATTAGCATTCGGGTCGCCGTACACCTGATTTCCGTTAACATCTTTATTTTGCCAAGAAAAATCTACGGAAAAATAGTTTCCCGTGCTGTCAGTATGATAAATATCAACTGGGTTTCCTACGCAATCATACCCACCAGTTTCCGTCGTTACAAGCCACCGAATATTTCCACGAAGTGGCATCTTAAAACTTGGTACGGTAACAGGCGGTGTAAAATCCAAACGCAGTATCGGACGTTTGCCGTCATCGGTTGAGTTAGATGAGACAAAATAATCGAACTGGTTATTGGTCCCATCATTTGGGTATACGACTACGCCGTAGTTTGGATATGTCCCATTTTTCCAACCGTTATACCAATCGGTAACCCACATGCCATAGAATTGATTGATCCCAGGCGATGGTGAATACGAATATCCTCCTCCTAACGTTGGGAGCGTGGATGGAGGGGTGCTGTAATACGGCTCCGCTACATTGTTTTTGCTCAAGTCGCCCCAATGCACCGTCTTATCCCAAAATGATGTCGCCCGATAAAGAGCAACTTGGGATGCCGCAGAAGTTCCTCGAGGCAAGCTGTAGAGATACAGATACGCATTGGTTACGTTTGATGGCAACCCTTTAATATCGTCAAATTTCAACAATGAAAGATATCGATCTCCCCAACCGCCAATTTTGAGCTGGTCTGTATCTTGGAACGTCTTGATGGACGAATAATAGTCATTCACCCAACCATCCGTTATGTGTACGCCTGCCGTTACATTTGCGGGATACGGCGTGGGTTGGTAGTACACAGTGACCGCTTGCGAAAGCGGGGTAAGAATCATCAGCGCAAAAAGCGCCAACATTTGAAAATACTTCTTCATTTCGTGTCTCCTGTAAAAGAACAAAGAAAGCCAGTTGACCCCAACTGACTTCATCCAACATAGCACGAGAGACGGGGGCGAGGCAAATGGGGCGCTGCACAGTGCCAAAAATCATAAAAAAGGCGACACGATGAGGTGCCGCCTTTCTCGCTTCCTGCCGTTAATATCTCGGTGTCATCAGAAACGAACTGATAAGCTCCGATGCCTCCCCGATATCCGCACTCTCCATTTCGCTCAAAAATCGTTCGCGTTCGTTTGCATCGGCGCAACGGTCCAAAATTAGAGACGTCAAGAAAGCGCGTTGTTTTTCCGTGGCGGGTCGCCATTCTTTTTCGCCGTGACGCTGTCTTGCTTCCTCGTCTTCGCGCTCCAGATTTTCACGCTCCACATCCACTTCGCTTCCGTAGGAATTTCCAAAATCATCCTCGTCGGTTAAGCCAAAGTAATCGCGGGAGAGAATCGGTGCCGCTTCGCTGGTGGGTTTCGGTGTTGGCGGTTTTGGGGCGGGAGAAATAAGGTTTGGATCCATGTCCTCCAGATCACTTGTGAAAATGTCACTGAGCCCAGTGCTACGAATGACACTTGAAATATAGCTTGATTTCTCCGCCATCTTCATGGTTTTGTTGGCATCTCCGCCGTTTGATTTAAGCGTTGCGGCGCCTCTGCCTTGTCCGACCACTTCGCCGTTTCTTGTCAGCGTGCAAACATATGCCACCAAGCCTTCCACTCCGCCGAAACAATCAATCGTTTCCTTGTCTCTTTCAAAGGTTGCCACCAAATTGTAGATGGATGCCAGTTTTTCCGCTCCCGCCTTCGATAAACTTTTCTTTCCCTTTATCGTGTAATAATCTCGATTTTCAACCATAAGTGGCAGTACACGCTTTTGGAAGTATGTGCGTTTCGCCAACAATGAATCAACGCCGATTTTAAAATCTGCGATGCCGTCTTCTTCCTTCACGATTTCTGTTGTAGTCATACGAGTTGTAAATTATCTTTTTTGGTAATAATGATTTTCTTCGGCAAAAATTCCACCTCAATTTTGGAACCCACGGCGAAACCGCTTTTAAGGAGCCGCATATTACTGATTCTCAAAAGCGGCTTTTGCTCTCCCGAAAAATGAGAGCGGTTGCCGTCTGCCGCATACGATATTGTCATGACGCGTTTTTTCATAAGTTTAAGAAATTATTAGGACGGGTAATAACCAACACTCCGTCGATAAACTCGACGTTCACCATTGACCCAACGCGCACCCCATATTTAGTCATGAACCTGTTGGCTACATCAAAGCACTTTCGTTCAGCTTCGGTATAATTCCCAAAAATTCTTTTTTTCGGCGTGAAGCCGACAATCATTCGTCTTCGCATATTTGTTTATAATTATTTTTTCTAAACTCTATCCACCTGCAATCGGTGAAATAGAAAAACTGTTTTTGGCCATTTGCGGATAACATTTCCGCTCGCATCTTTCGCTTCGACAAAAGTTACAGATTTGAGCGCTTTTTCCCCGCGCCTCACGCGAAAATTTATGGAAGCCCAATTTTTGTATGTTCGGCAATCTTGGGTCGGGTCGTACTCGTCGGCTATTTTATCCCCGTACTTTTCGCGGAGCTGATTTTTTACGGCTTCATATGTTGCGGATGAGCCCATGTAGGGGCTTGGCGGAGCGATTATTGCCTCGCCTATGCTCACGTATTTTTTTTACGGCTTGATCATCGAATCTGTCGAGATCTTCTTCTTGCTCTGTTTCGAATCGCATATGTTTGTTTGTGCTGTTATGAATAAATCACGGTGCAGAGTAAAAGTCTCGACCATCCTTCTACTCTTGCATTCAGCCAGTTACGCTCGTTCGTCGTTCGTTCGGCGGCGTGGGGAGTGGTTGTCATGGGTCCCATATCCCTGACAAAAGGAGGTGATAGGAGGTTCCAACGCGGACGTTTTCTAAAAAACACCGCGTTGCAAATTCAACACCCCATGTAAAAAAATTTTCAAAATTTTCCCACAAAAAAACAGCGCCAAAAAATTGACGCTATTGTTTATAGAGGATTATTATTAAGCCACCACCTCAAGTGCTCGTTCTCCTTGTAATACCCCAGTTTCTGGCTCTGACTTTTTATGTACCACATCTTTATACAACACAACCTTAATAACGGTGCAGAAATAATAAATACCCAAAAGAAAGATTGGTAAAAAGTCCAAAGTATCCCATGTTAGCGCATACCAAAATCCTGCCATGACCCATGCTGTCGCGGGAATCAAGTTGAAGACTACAACCCCAACACGGAACATACTATATTTTCCGTCTTTTTTGTGAGCCGCGCCAGTGGGGTGCCATTCCATTGCCTTGTTGGCAATACGGTCAATCAGAGCAAAAAGATGCGCCCACCCATAGACGAGTTTTACCGAGGCGGTTTCAATGCCGTAAGTTGCTCTATGCCAAAGAGGATAGACGATGTGCATATAAACAAAAGAAGGAAATATCAGGAGGTAGTTGATGAGTTTTATTTCATCTGGCAGTGCGAATAACATGACGAGAGGCACCACGGGCGTAAAGATTGTGTAGATTGCCGTATGAATGTAATACATGAATCCGCAACCGTAACACATGCGTGTTTTTAGGGCTAACTTTGTGTTCCAAAATCCGCGCGATGTAAGCAAGCTCATCGAACCCATACACCAACGATATTGTTGTTTGAAAAATGCCTTGAGTTCTGACGGGCATAATCCTTTTGCTAAAACCACTGGTATATAAAGCAAGTGCCATCCTTTGCGCCGTAGCTCAAAACCAGTATGCACATCTTCTGAATGCTCAATGAGGGCTGTTCCGCCGATGTCTTGAAGTGCCTTGCGGCGGTAAATTGCATTACTGCCAACACAAATAGCCCCGCCATGAGTTTGTCTCGATACTTGAATGGCGCGATAAAAAAATTCTTGCACAGCACCTGCTCCGCGTTCGAGCCAGTTTTGTTTGTCGCTCACTTCAAAATACTGCGGAGATTGGACAATGCCCAAATTTACATCGCGATAAAAATACGGAAGCATTTCGTTCAAAAAATCATGGCGCGGTCTAAAATCAGCATCAAAAATGGCGATAAAATCACCCGAAGAATTTTCAAATCCATGGCGCAAATTCCCAGCTTTCTTAAACCAACCTTTATTTGGTCTTGCATGATAATGAAACCCATACTGATGAGCCAAAATCTTTACCTCATGACTGTGTGCGTCGTCAAGACAATAAACATTTACCACACCGCCATAAGCGGACTTCAACTCTGTAATACCGTCCCATGTATTTTTCAATACTTCTATTGGTTCGCCACAAGTCGGCAAAAATACATCAACATGCGGATAGTTATTCGGCTTCCATTCTGCCACAATGCGTTTATGGTTTTCGACATCAAAATCTTGCGGAAATAAATTTATGCGCAGCGAAAAGAGAAAGTAAAATATCGTATAACCAAGAAGCAAAAAGAACGGGTAAAGCCAGACCCTCTCGACATATAATCGGCTTGCGCTTATGGTAATGCAAGCAAAACCAAGAATTGAAAAAAAAGTAAGAACGTTCACGTGGCGTTTGAGGTAACTGTATTTTTCCTTTTCACTCGGTGCGCTTGGAAGAGGGGGGGGGTAGAGAGTTAGAGAGCTTGTTTCAAAGAATTTGTAATATGGGCTTATTTTTGACAAGGTATTCGCATATTGGGAAAAACCAAAGACGGGGGGTCGTTGTGAAGACACAGAAACAGATTGACTTCCTGCTAAATTGATAGGCATTGCTGGAAAGATTAAGAATAAGTGAAGATACCGTATTAAAGCATACTCTGTATAATAAGTCAAGCAGTAGTCCCTGCCACCATTTTACTCTTAATACCCCAATTCCCATTCGGTGCCGTCCTCGCCTTCTACCACACAATGACCGCAATCCAAAACAAAAGGGCTCCCGATACCGTTGCGGGGATAAGGCTGAACATTCTCGCCGCTTTGCTGTTCGTTGCCGTTCGGGTACTTTTGACGGATTTTATGCCAAGCCAAAAAGCAAGGGCGATGAGTGCTGTGAAAAATACGCCTGGCAGGTATGCGCCAATCCCATCCCGTAAGTCCATAAGGGGATAATACCACCCGAGGTCATACAGCTTTTCTTTGAGCAGGAATATGTTCGCGCGTATGGATTCATTTTGAATTTCGGGAACTTGAAAGTTTGAATATATGACTACGGCATACATCCATAACCCCGCGAGAATGAGCGCGAGGGAGGAGTATACCGTTTCGTTTTTCCACTTTTTTGGGATTATGTTTTGCATGGTTTTTATGGGTTATTGTTAATTGTTTCTTGTATGGCGTTATCGATTGTTTTCATAACCGCAGGATCCGCTTTTCCCGCTTTCGCTTGCTCGTATTTCTCCAACGATTTTGCGCAGCCGTTGTCTCTGTAAAACTGGTGCCTTGCTTCTCCCCATTCCGATAAGGAAGAATTTGGATGTGAATCATAAAAATCGTTCGTCCATTCGTTCATGGCGGCTAATCGTTCCTCGTAGCCCGCATCAGTTTCGGGAAAGCTTTCGGGACATTTTAGGGTGGGTGGGGTTTTTGTGTTTTGTCCGAACAGTAACCACGCCGTGATGAAAATCAAAACGGAGAGAGTGATGATGGTGTTTCTTTTCGACAAATTTTTCATATTTTTAATCATAACCGAACCACGCTTTTATTCTCGCCCAAAGGCTTTTGTGTTTTATCGGCGTTTCAATTTTTGGTGTTTCCGCGGTCGTTTTTTGGTCATTAATTGTTTCTAAAACACAGGTAGGATTTCCTGCTATTGTTTCCATTTTATAACCCTCTTTGCAACCACACCCGCCACCTTTTGAGATACTCTCCAGACCATAGGCATCCCGACACGCTTGTTCTTTGGTTTTTGTTGGTGTGATATTGCTCACTTCTTTTTGGACTGTTATTTTTTCGGTGGGAATAACCACTGCTTTTGAGGCAGAAACACACTGAGTTTGTGGCTTGTTCCATTGATACCCTGTTTTGCAACCACAAACTACACCACCTCGTGAGTCTAATTGCCCTTCCCATACACTGTTTATGTCGTAATAATTTTGGCAAACATAATCATTTGTTTTTGCCCGAATTTCATCAATATGCTGATCAATACGCCACGGTGAATCACCTTTTTGACAAAAACCCTGGCGACCATAATTATGATACCCTTCGTTACAGATACAATGCTGAGTTCCAGCTGTGTGATATATCCAGAGAGATGAATTAATGGGACACGATGGGGTCGTTATACGTTGCTGATTACGGCTATGCTGATAGTTTACACAAGCGTTCATTTTATCAATGTAGTTGAAATTCTTATACATTGTCTGCATACAGATGTTGTAGTCGTCATTAGAAGTTATCTCTTGGAGCTGAGAAAGTGGTGCGATGTCTCGTTCATCTCGCATGTATTCTTCCAAAATAATTTCTCCCGCATCCTTATTTATTTTACACATTTGTACATAGACATATTCCACTACACTTTCATTCCATCCATCGTTACAATATACAGTGCCATTCATTTGTCTCCCTCTGCCGCAATCAACACCACGATGAGATGAGCAGGCACCAGACCCTGTCTGAGCCAAAATTATTCCAAAAGGAAGAAACAGCACCACGAACCCAAAAATGATTCCATAGCAGGGTAAAATTTTAATATTTTTTTTGAAAGCTAAATGCATGCTCGTTATTATAACAACGCTCTATACCTACATTAAAACCAACTCAAAAATTTCTTCCACACTCGCTGAAAAACATTCTCCCGCTTAACGATAGGCGCAGGCGGAGCGGGGCGCACAATTTCGGGGGCTTCCGTTGGTGCCGTTGTGATTTCTTGCGGACTTGTGGTGCTTGCCACAATTTCCGAAAGAGGCGGAGTTTTTGTTTCTGATTCGGGTAACGATACAATTTTCTTTTTCAATGGTTTTGTGGGTTCTGTTTTTTTTGGAATGATTTTTGGCATAACGGTAGGCGTTGGAGACGGCAGTACGACAGTAACAGGGGCAGGTGGCGGAATAGGGATAGGGGTAACGGAAACTGGTTGAGCTAACGGAACACACTGCCTCCCGCTCAAAACATATCCTTGCGCACATTCGCAGGTGGTTTTGTCCGCGGTGGTGCTTATACTCGGTCCATACCAATTTTGACACGCTTCGGTTGCGGTTATACACCTATTTCCAATGTATGGTTGATAGCCGTCTTTACAACCGCATCGTAAATCTTTGTATTCGGCATTTTCACCGCGAAAAGCGGAGCACTGTTCCGTATTTAATGCGTTATAAACTTTCTGTTTCTCGTCATACTCAGCCTTCTTTTGAGCATCTATTATCGCTTGCGCAATACATTGCCCATCGACAAGCTGATAACCATTTTCACAACCACATGTACCGCCATAATATGCCCTATTTGAACCCTGAAGATGACGGCAGCTTATCTCAGATGGAGTTCGACAGTGTCCATCGTCGTCGTGTACGTATCCTTGTTCGCAATTGCAAACACGATTTGTGAGCATGCTTCCGCCAAGCGGGCGCTTTTCTACCGTAAGTACTACATTAGATCCGTACGCCGAAATACACTTGACGGGCAACTCTGCCCAACAATTTGCTTGGTTTTGATCGCATATACTCCTATCAGCACCTGCGGTTATACAATAATCAGGAGAAGAAGAAAAAGTACAGCTCATTTCCCCCCAGCCTTCTGTCACTTCCGCAAAAGCGGCGTTGCGGTACGAGAAGACGGAGAACAGAATACCTGCGGCTATAAGAACAATAAAGTAAATTTTCTTTTTCATGGATTGCATGTTTGGTTAAATTGCAGAGCAAAGCCATGATGAATGAGTTCCATATACGCACAGAACCTCACGCCAGCTAAGCCTTGCGGCTACATGTCCCTTTCGAGACATGACCCAACGAAGAGTCGCTGAACGTGAGGTTCAGTATCTTCGTTGGGATTTTCGAAGCCATACCTTAGGCTTAAAAAGCCATAAGGGTTAGGTCTCCTGCTCTTGCGAGCCCTTATTCGGTTGTATTTTTAGCTTACCATGCCCGCTAACAAAATTCCACCATTCGTTTTCCACGTAAAGTCGGCATCTTGTTTATCTTGTAGAAGATAAAAAAATGAATATTCGGGACTGTGCTAACATGGAATCATGACTTGGAAAAATCCCATAAATCGCAAGGAGAAAAAAGAATTTTTAAACGAGAATCGGTTTTACGATCTTCTCGCGGAAAAATCCAATTATGTCGACCGCGAGACGGCTTCCGTATTTTACGGCGGTTTAGTGCGGTTGGTTGTTGAAGAAATACGAAGAAACAAGGTGTGCCGTTTGCCGCAGCTCGGGGACTTCGGGCTTGTTACACAGAAAAGCCGCCCTGGTTGGACGGGCAAAGCGCATGTGCAAATGGAGCCGCGTCAAGTTCTTCGTTTCTACCCCAAACGGCGTTTTCGCGATTACTTTTCAAAATATCAGGAAATACAGTAGTCGCCCTGTTTGTCGGAGTTTTGGTTAGGACTTCTGCGGAGAGAGAAAATAAACATTGTTAAGGGGAAATTATGTTTTCCTCTTGTTTTTGTGCTTGGGGGGTGTGCGCCGTTTCTTCGTTTGCCCGAAAAAGCGACTGTGGTGAAAAAAATATTTCCAAAAAAATAAAAAAAGGCAGAAAAATGGCAAAATTTTTAAAATTTCACAAAGGGACATTCAGAAAACCCTTATAAAATAAAGTGGAATTCCACCTTCTCTTTTTGCCATTCCACAAATCCACCACCCCCACCTGTTCTTCCTTGGTTCTAACCTAGATTCGAGGGCGGATAGAAGCCTGTCCAAATTAGAGTTTGGGGCTTCTGTCTCGGGGGTCTATTTTTCCCTTTTCTCTGGGGACCCCTTATCATTCTTGTCGGGCAAGGATGCTTTTCATCCCATTTTCACAGCGCTCCGTTAGAGACTGTCCTCGTGTGTATGTAGGAGTGAATGAATAAGACCGATCTCCTACAGTGACCTCAATTCCGTTGAAATATTACGACTTCTCAAAATTTCTTGAGGGTCCTAACCTGAGTTCTCGGGCATCAAGCGCAGCGACTTAGTGGCATCCAGGGAGAGGCTCTGCTGCTTCGCCTTACCTCTTATCCCCAGTATCTATGAAGTTCAGCAGCTCTTCCCGAAGGAATCGCCGTGAACCGATACTTACAATTATACTTCAGTCCCTACCGCAACACGGAAATGCGGATAATTCAATATATCGGAATACGGATAGGGACTGTAGTAAGATAAATACATGGGGATAAAAACAAGCTACATGGTCGATTTTTAGCCTCGGATTAGCAGTAATAAACAATTTAAAGTTATATGAACGTAACAAAAACAGCAGAAGCGTTATTCACGAAGAAAGAAGAACAAACCCCAAGTCTTTCGACTTACATGGTCTTTCAGGAATTTTGCAAGAACATGAAATTCGGCAGACTTGGACTCGAACAGCACTTTTTCGCGCTTGTGGACACGGAAGATTACGAGATAAGCGAAGAAGACTGGAAAGAACAATCATCGGACAAAGAATTTAGAAAGAAATACCCAAGCGCCAAAGCCTATAACGAAGAGATGCAACTTGCGCTTATTGACCGCATATTTTCAAGGAAAGATGCGGCGGGAAAAACGAAGACCGCGCAACCATCCGCTTTCGCCACAAACTAAAGCCGAGGGTTGCTTTTATCAGAAGAAAATCCGCCAAAAAACCCTTATTTTACGTAGGATAAAATGGCAAAATTTTTCTCTGAGGCGTTTGTCGGGGCAAAGTTGATATAATCCTCGTTTCGGTTAAAAAAGAACCCATAATCAGAAAAAATCATATGAATGAAAACAATGAAAATCCAAGCGTTTTGTCGCTTTTTGTGTACGATGGCGTGCGTGTATCCGACGACCCCGTTTCTTTGTGGTGGAAAACGTTTTTCGCGGTAAATGGTATACTGAAAGAGCTACACAAGAGTTTAATAGATACATCTCACGTGGTACCCAATGAGGGGCAACGAAGACTCTTGTGTAGCAACGGAGTATCTTCTCGTTGTCCCTCTTTTGGTGTCACGGAAGAAAGCGTGGATGAAGCCATTGATAGGTTGTCGAATATCCTTATTGACGCATTTCTTGAATCTAAAAAATATGAATAACGTAAAACAAAAAAGAGCCATAATCTACTGCCGAGTATCTACAAAAGAACAAGTGGATGAAGGGAACAGCCTCGTCACGCAAGAAAAAGCGTGCAAGGAATACGCGCAGAAAAACAAATACGAAGTGGCGGAAGTGTTTCTCGAAGAGGGAGAGAGCGCAAAAACCGCCAACAGAACTCAACTGCAAATTTTACTGCGCTACGTCGCGGACAAGAAAAATAAAGCGGATGCCCTGATTATCTATAAACTGGATCGTCTTTCGCGCAACACGGACGACTATAGCCAGTTGCGCCTTCTCTTCAAAAAATACGGGGTGGAAATTAAATCCACTTCGGAGTATTTTGAAAATACTCCTACTGGCCGATTTATGGAAAATATGATGGCGAACGTAGCACAGCTTGATAATGACGTCCGCGCAGAAAGATGCAAGGGCGGCATGGTAGAAGCGGTAAAAGAGGGGCGTTATGTGTGGATGGTGCCAGTTGGTTATGAGAATACGCGCATTGCGGGAAAAGCAAACATTACCCCAAGCGGAATGGCTCCATTGGTACGAAAAGCGTTTGAACTGGTAGCGAAGCATCTTTCCTCCACCGATGAAATACGCCAGATGCTCACAAAAGAGGGCTTAATGCTCCCAAACGGAAAACCAGTATCGAAAGGATATTTTTATAAAATGCTCAGGAATAAAATGTACGCGGGATATATTCTTAAGTTTGGCGAGTGCCTTAAGGGAAATTTTGAACCGCTTGTATCGCTCGAAACATTCGAGCAAGTACAGCGCGTGCTTAAAAGCAAGGGTTGGATTGTGTCGGATTATAAAACCGATAATCCCGACTTCCCTCTCCGCCGTTTTGCGGTGAATACAAACAACGAAAAACTTACGGGAAGCTGGTCTAAAGGAAATGGCGGAAGATATGCTTTCTATCGTTTCGGGAATTTCCGACCATACTACCAGAAAGATCCATTTGAAAAAGATTTTATGGACTTTATGGACACCTTTGCTTTTGATTCCCAAAACATGGAAAAGCTTAAACGGGCTATTCGTAAAAACTGGACCAGACGAAAGGAGGGAGGGGAAAAAGACTCCCAAAGATTACGTGATCAGATTAAAGAACTCACGGACAGGCAAGGTCTCTTGGTTGCTAAAAACCTTTCGGGCGTGATTAATGATGTGATAGCGAAACAACAGCTCGATATTCTCGATAACGAAATTCTGGAAGCGCAGATATCCCTTTCCGCTTTCGAGGAAAAAGAAGTCGATGTTGAGGAAGCGTTGGCGTTTTCGGAGGAGTATTTGAGAATGCCAAGCAAAATATGGGTGAAATCGGAATTTCCCACGCAACTGAAACTCCAATGGTTCCAATTTCCCCAAGGTATCGTCTTTGAAAATGAAAAGTTTGGAACCAAAGAAATATCCTGTATTTTCAAGACAAAAGACACCTTTTCGGTGCCTTTGTCTACTGGGGTGGACCCTAGCGGACTCGAACCGCTTGCCTCCGGAGTGCAAAACCGGTGCTCTACCAGATGAGCTAAGGGCCCATATGATGTATATGGGGTTTGTATGTGGGAATGGGACGACGACTTCTCCTTTTGCCTGCAAAACCGGCGGGCTATCCTCTTTTTACCAGATGAGCTCATAAAATCATCTTTGCTTTTCACTACATTTTGACACTTTCCTCACCTTGCACCTACAGCCTACCGTGTTGAATATGCTAGCATAATTACAGAATGTCTTCAACTCTCTCTGAGAACTCACCCAGAAGAGAACAGCGACTTCTATATCAATACATCATATTTTGAGTCAAAAAAATTACCCTCGGTTTCGGCAACATTTATTTATGGGAGGTAATGAGTCTTTGCATTTTTTCTGCTTTTTTGGTAAGATTTTTATGTGCCATTAGATACAAACCAGGGTCTAAAGGCGCGATGACCTTGAGGCGATTTTACTCAGGATAAAAAATACATTCCGCGGTAGCTCAGCTGGTAGAGCGGTCGGCTGTTAACCGATTGGTCGTAGGTTCGAGTCCTACCCGCGGAGCCAGGTTGGAAGAGAGGCGATGAAAATCGCTTCTTTTTCTTTTTTATAGCCACGCTTTTCAGGTTCGAGCGTAGCAAAAAGAGCCCTTTGGTCTTTCACTTGATTTTCAATGAGCATGTACGGTTGCAGGGCTTCAATACTGATTATTTTATCCTTTAAGATTAGGTTCGAGCCGATTGAGGAAAATATCTCTTTTTTCTGCTGAAGCGTGCCTTTGTTGAAATGATGCAGAGCATAGACGCAGAAGTTAAACGTTCGTTCGGAGAGTTCGTGTGTTTGGTCAAGTCTTTCTTTTTCCGTAGCGAGTTCTTTTTCTATTCGTTTTTGTTCAGCGACAAGTACTCCTTTCTGGTTCCGAAATTCGTCGGATGTGTAGAGTTCGTATTTAGCATTTTGCGGAGACGTATATTCGCGGTGCAAGTTATTCAATCGCGTTTGATTGTCGTCATACGCTTTTTGCAGACTCTCCCGCGCACTCTTCTCGTCTACACCAGCCGTTTTCTGTTTCTCATTCAAGTAATCAAGCGCAACCTTAAAGTAATCATCGTCAATTTTCAGGTCGTTTAACACCGTGGAAAACTGTTTTTCAAAATCTTCAAGACGGATATACTTTTGAGTGCACGCCCGATTCTTCTTCTTTGTACAACGGTAGTACACGTAATTGAGAATAGTGGGGTGTATCATGTCTGAAATATCCGTATTGCATTTAGGGCAAGCAGTTTTGTTTTCGTAAGCAAATTTACATTTACAAGAGGTACAAATAATCTGATTTTTCTCTTCGGCGGTTATCATCGAACCACACTCTCCGCAACGTACCAAACCCCGTAAAAGCAAACTCTCGCGTATGAGGCTGGGCATGTCCGTGTCCTCCCAGCAGAATTTGAGCGCGCATAAACTCTTTTTCGGTTATCATCGGCGGGTGCTTTCCTTTCACAAGCGTTCTGATGCCCGTTTCCTCATCGTTCCACCAAAAATATCCGTAATAAAATGGGTCGTTAAAAGTGTTGTACATATGGCTCATGGAAAGCGGTCTACCGCCAAGTTTTCTCCGCACGAGCGTCCGCAATCCCCATTTATTGATTGCCATATCTCTAATTTTTGAAACAGGATATGCTCCCGTCAAAAACAAATCCCACATCTGTCGCACCAGATTAAATTTTTCCGGGTCGGCGATAATCGTCTTATCTCCCACTTCTCCAACATTCAAATATCCGATAGGCGCCGGACTCGGACGCCAGCCGTTTCTTACTTTGCCGTATAATCCTCGTTTTGTGTCTTTCGAGAGGCGAATGACATAATCCGTAGCTTGCCCTCCCTCTACACCCATAAGCAACCCGGCATCGTCCGGAGTATATTCTCTCGTTGCTGTTTTTATGACACGGATAACGCCCTTTTGAAGCATCCACCGAAGTCTCCCCTCATCCACAGGATTTCGGATAAGCCGATTGATAGCCCAGCAAACAATCGCATTTGCCTCACCTTTTTCAATTCGGTTAAGCATCTCGTTGAACACCAAACGCCCCGGTTGTTTGGCACTTTTTTCTTCGGTGAATGGCGGGTAAACCAAATTTAACGTTTCTCTTTCCACCATCGCCATGACGGTATTTGTCTGATCGCCGATAGAAGCCACCTGTTTTTTAGAATCTTCCGAAGATTTCCGGCAATATGCGAAATATTTTAGTTCTTCATTTCTCATATAGTTTTTTAATTAACGCATAAAGGGACGATCCTGTGCAACCCAACTAACATCCCCCGAAGAGTTTGCCACATTGGTCAGGATCGCCCCTTTATGGGAACGTAACAAAATGAAAAAACTTTGGACGATACTAATTGGGTTGCATTCTTAATATATCATTTTTTTTGTTTTTTACATAGGATTTGTGTTAATTTGTGTTAATTTTATAATTTTGGCACGCCGGGGGCTTCTACCCTTTGATATATGAATAAATGGGCTGGAAAGTTATTGTACCTTATGTAGTGAGAGGCGGTGGCTGATATTGCGGTCAACCCTTCACAATAAATCCGAAAACTTATTGTTATGAAACCCAATTCAGACCTGAAATACTCCGATACTTTTCAGATGGCTGGGCGAGAAGCCCCGCACTCGTTTTCCCAGCTTTCGCAAAAGTACCTGAATATCCCTTCATTTGTTTTTATTAAGAACCAAGTTGATAACCCTGATGGTACTTATAGCAGGGGTGCCTCACACATTGTAAAATGTTATCTTTTTTTCGATTGATAACTTTGAGCTTCCCATTGAAACAAACGGAAAATTCAAAAATATCAAAACGTAAAAGTTTATTTTTGTTCTTTTGGGATTGGTTGATAAACAGCGCCGACAAGGACAGCCAAACTTTCAAAGATATTCAAAGCTTCCAGCTCCGACAAGCACTTGCCGGTTTTTGCTTTGTGAAGCTCTTGTATTCTTTGAATGTAAGGTTGCTTGTCTACCATAGAATTATTTTTTGTGAATCCCCGTTTTTGAGCGTCTTGTTTTACCAAAATGTGGTTTTCTACCACTCTCGCGTTTTGCCACTCTCTACGGGCAAATTTGGTTCTTCTTTTCCGCTCCACGAGAGGTTTGAGACAGACCCTCAAGGTGTCCGAGTAGCTTTCTCTTATCTCTGGGGGCGTAATCATCTTTATCCACAAGATTCCGTAGCGCGATCCCCAAAGTCTCCCTATTAAATCCGTGACCTCGTACCGCGTGCAATCAATAGGGTCTGACCCCAATCCCTCTGACCCCAATCCCTGACCCCAATCCCCTAGGGCTTTAAATTCAAAATGATGAAGAAATTTCTCCTCATATTTTCAATAATTACTGTAGTTGCTGTTGCGGTGTCTTTTGGCGACAAGGTGTACGCCCAAAGCGGAGATCTCTGCGGTGGCACTGGTGGCAATGGAGAGATTGTCAGCATTGGAAGTAATACTTTCACTCTTAAGCTAAATGAAGGTGGCAATAAAGGTACCGGCAATTT
>CAYRXD010000027.1:0-16851 GCA_964428135.1 uncultured Candidatus Saccharibacteria bacterium
CGCACCGAAAAACTCACTCCATCCAATATGGGCTTATTCGGTCCGTGTTCGAACGAAACCTCTTCAAATCTGAGAATAATATCGCCTGCCATAAGTGTTCAAAAAAGAGCGTACGCACCGTAAATGGCGTACGCCCTAAAACTATACCATAACTTTTCTCGTATTGCTAGAGCTTCTCGTCTTCACCTTTGATCACTAGCACGAGAGCCTTGATCATTGCGGTTTGGTCGCCAAAATGATACGCGAGCTTTTTGACTTCATCTTCCGGAAAGTTTTCAAAAGTGCCGTACTGCCGTATCATATCTTCTACCCGAGGAACAACATTATTGGTGTGCGCGGCATACACATACCGAGCGCCGGGAATCAACTTCTTCACCTCTGCGCTTTCAGGCAAGGGTATTTTTTCTTCATCATGGATAGCGCGATTCTCCGGGGTGCTGGCTTTCGCCAAATCAAACGGAGTTTTTTCATTAGGCATATTTGGGAGAGAAGAGGGTTACTTTAATAACTCACAAAATACTTGATTGAAGATTGAGACTTGAGAGAATCAATGAAGGTTGCGGCGGCGTCATTCAGCTTTTGACCGCGGATCTGCTCTCTCGCCTGTTCTTTATATTTTTCTTCTTCTCCTTTCGGAACAGTTACTTTGTTGTCTGTAAAAAGCGCCGCGATCTCTTCGTCAGTCACTTGAATTTTGTCGGCGAGCAATTTCTCCAGTTTCTTTTGCAAAGTGATCTGTTCTTTCATTGCTTCGCGATTCATGCCCTGCGACAAAAGCACTTCATCAAGCGTGCCGCCTTGCGCTTTGATCTGTTCTTCAATCTTTTGTATTTCAAGAGTTACATCCTCGTCTGTCACCGCAATGCCCTGTTTCTTGGCTTCATCAATCAAAAGCTTCTTGGTGATAATAGTATCCAGCGTTGCTTTGCCTGACGATCTTTCCAGCTCGGTAATAACGGAAAGCCGACTGACAGGAGATCCGTTTACGGTCGCGGCGACGAATACGCCCTTATAGTAGAAAGCGAGCGCACCGAGAATGATAATAACCGCCAGTACAAGCGCCGTTTTTACGCTTACGCCCTTGGAAGACTGTGTGCTTCCCTGCTCTACCGGCTCATGCGCCGACACGGATGTGACTTCTTTTGATTCGTTGGTGTCCATAAATAATAATCTGCAATAATGTTAATAAATGAATTCAATTGATGCTTTCTAGTGTACCATACTTACGCTATCCCACAAAACCCCGTAAAAGAGGAAAAACGCCGAAAAATAGGAACTTCCCTGCTTTCTCTTCTCGCGCTTTGACAAAAAGACCCCTATCTGCTATACTTACTCATGAAAAAGAGTCGATTTCCTCAAACATAATACAAAGTCTTTTTGGTCTTTAGATTTTTAAGATTTTTGATGGTTTGTGTTTTTATCATAAGCAATATGAATCAATGACTGGTGTAATCAAAAAGCTCACCGAGAAAGGATTTGGCTTCATTTCCGGAGAAGGTCTTGAGAAAGATCTCTTCTTCCACATGAATGCTCTTGTCGGTGTCCACTTCGACGAACTCCATGAAGGCGATTCTGTGTCTTTCGACACGGAAGAGTCTCCTAAGGGATTGAATGCGGTGAACGTACAGCGAGTATAAGGGCGCATAACCCTTCAAAAAACAAACGCTCCGAAAAACATCGGGGCGTTTGTTTTTTATGCTCATAATTACGCGGCGAGTTTTACCACCGTTATGTCATCCGTCTGTTCGTATTCTTTTGTAATCAACTGTAATGCTTCAAAGAGTCGCCGCTCAACGTATTCTTGTTCCATACCCTTGGTTTCTGCAAGCACGCGCTGGCAGGTTTCGGCAAAATGCTGTTTGAATTGTTTTCCCGTCTGTCGGTTGCGCATGTCAAAAATTCCATCCGAAGCGAGAAAAACGGCTGCTTTTGCGGGAATATCAAAAACTTGCGGAGACAGCCTGCCGCTGATCGCCTCTTCCCACTGCGGCGCCCCATCACCGACGGGCGGAACCGAACTGTTATCTGCGAATGGCGCAATTTCAATTCCATCGCCCTTTTTAATGCTTATGTCCGCAACAATTTTAACGACATATCCCGCGTCCTTGTCCCCTTCAACCCAAAAAGCGAACGCCTCGCCCGCACGCATAAATGAAAATTTTTTTGTCGGACTGTTCTCTTCTTCTTCCAACGCAATTTTAATCAGAGACGCCTCTTTCTCTCTGATACGAAGAGACGCGAGATAAGCGTCAAGCGCCATAATGGTTTCTCTGCTTTCTTCATCCTCCACCGTCCTCAAGAAAGACGCCGCGAGCATGGCCAAAGGCATCGCTTTTGCTCCATGACTTTGAGCGTCAAGAAGCAAGAGGTCAATCCGGGAGCCTGTTTTTGTCAGTTCGCGCTTGATCTTAAGATAATCGCCGCTCGGTTTTACCTCCGCATCATCCCCAAATCCTTTATAGATTGATTCTATCTGTTTCGACAGTTTTATACAGCCCTCGTCTTTACACGGAAACGGCAATTCAAAAACTTCTGCGGAGGGAATGCTCCGGTTTCTTTCCAAAGGAATGCCAAATTTTTGAATAAGTTCCAACAGCTCATTGCCCGTAATGACGCCCGGCACAAGAACCTTTCCTGATTCTAAAACGATATCCCCCGGCATCGTCACCTGCCCCGGCGCCAGTTCCAGTATCCGAGGTCCGAGAGTATCTTGTACCGCTTGTATGTATTTTTTTCTGAGCGTATCTATCTCGTCCGTATCCGGATTTTCTTGCACTCTTTTCCGGAAGTTCCGTTCATCGTCTTCGGTCGGGCGGAGAAGCTCAAGGATCTCCTCTTCGGAAAATCTTTCTTCCAAAGGTTTTATCGCCTCTGCGTTTATGTCTTTCCTCAACCGTATAAACTCCTCCGGTGTTGCGGGAGTTTTTTCCGTCTCATTTTGCGGTTCGGGCGAAGCGGATCCGGGAGATGATAGTGATTCTTTTTCCAAATACATGGCTTTTGAAGATTGTGTGTTAAACGGATGCGGATAATCGCAATTTCACGTCATTCAAAACATTCATAAAAGCGATAAACGCTTCATACGGGGATTCGTACGGATTGAAATACTTGTGCACATCGCCGTCATTAAACCACTTGGTGCACATGTAGTACAGATGGTCGGAGGTTTGGAGCCTTCGCCAATCGTCAATGAGCTTATCGTCTTTTGTGGCAAGGACTTTCGGCTCAAGCTCGTAGAGTTTATGCGCCGCTTCCCACTGCATGGAGTTGGAGAGCCATGCGGAAAGGTCGCGCTCCACATCCGCCCACGACATGAAGTTATGCACATCAAGGTCGGAAACAACGGGGTAGCGTTCCGCCGCTTCGGACGGCGTGAGAAAATTATTGTCCGGGTGCTTCAATATCTCCTCCGGCAATGCCCGCAAAAAATTGAAAATGCCGGTGTCTTCCCATTGATGTTCGCCGAAGGTTTCATAATCCATGAAAAGATTAACGACATTGCCGTTGCCGTTCACTTGATTCACCCAATTGGCGAACTTCGGCGCGGTGAGCGGATGTTCGTTCCATTCTTTTGACGAAAAGCGAAACGCGATGTCGTCCGACAGCTTGTAGTTTTTAAGGAGCAGTTTTATTTTTTTCGCTCCCTTTGGACGATAGAGAAAGTTCGGACTTCTCCAACCAAGCACATGATCCGCGCCCTCGGCGAGTATCGCTTTGTACCCCATACTTTCGACAACATTCGCGAGTTCGTTGTTGTAGATAAGCTCCGTATTGCGAAACACATTTGGCGTGACGCCGAAAAGTTTTTTGACCTTCTTTTTGTGGAGCTCGACTTGCCGCCGAAACTCGTCTTTGGAATACAAGAATGAAAGCGAATGATAGTAGGTTTCGGAAAGTATCTCCGCCCGCCCCGTGTCCGCAAGTTTCTGAAACGATGCAAGCGTCTCAGGGGAATAGAGCTCAAGCTGTTCCATGAATACGCCGGAGAGTGAAAAGCTTATCTTGAACTCGGGGTGTTTTTGAAGCAACTCAAGCATGACGGCATTTGCCGGCAAATAGCATTTTCCCGCCACTTTCTCAAGAATTTTTCGGTTGTTCAAACTCGTGTGCGAGTCGTCGTTGAAATAGTTGCGGTCATTGCCAATGTCGAAAATGCGGTACCGCTTGAGGCGGAACGGCTGGTGCACTTGAAAATAGAAGCAGACGGAGGACATAGTGCTTTCCATTATACGCGAATGAAGGAAAAAGAGCTATGCTATGACATATCTCGCAGGGCTTTGATCCGCTCTTCCGCGGGCGGGTGGGTCATAAAGAGCGTTGCCGCTTTTTTCCCGAAGCCGCCGCCGAACGGGCTTGAGATGAACATGTGCGCCGTGGCGCGGTTGGCGTTCTGCATCGGTTTGCCGTATCCGGAAATTTTTTCCAACGCGGAAGCGAGCCCTTCGGGGTAGCGCGTAAGGAGAGCGCCGGATGCATCCGCCAAAAACTCCCGCCGCCGCGATATGGCGAGCTGGATTAACTGTGCGAAGATTGGCGCAAGTATCGCAAGCACAATGCCGACAATAATGAGTATTCCCTGTGCGCGGGAATCGCGATCTCGATCGCCGCCGCCTATTCCCCACATGGAAGAGCGAAGGAAAAAATCCGCAAGCAAAGTAACGAACCCGACAAGCACCACGACAACGGTTTGAAGCAAGATGTCTTTGTTGCCGATATGCGAGAGCTCGTGCGCAAGCACGCCTTCAAGCTCGCTTCGCTTCATCATGCCAAGAAGCCCGGAGGTAACGGCGACCGCGGCGTGGTCTTTATTGCGCCCGGTCGCAAAAGCGTTCGGTGCCGGATCGGCGATGATGTAGAGCTTCGGCATCGGAAGCCCGGCGGTGATGCAGAGATTTTCGACAACGTTCCAGAGCTCCCTGTGGCTTTCACGCGTTGCCGGATGCGCACCGTGCATGGAAAGTACGATCTTGTCCGAAAACCAATAGCTGAAAATGTTCATGAAGATACTGAACAGGACGAAACCGTACAGAAGTCCGGGATTATTAAAATACCAGCTTGCCGCCCATCCGATCATCATAACCACGATAAAAAACGTCGTCATAAGAAACCACGTTCGGCGCGTATTTATGCTTTGAAGGGTGTAGAGGGTAGCCATTGTTATTTTTGGTGAACTTTTTATGGTGAATGGGCGAAATTTTCGGCATAGTTAATAGGAAAGAGAGAGGCGGTCCATGACAAGAAGTTCGGGATCAATCCAATGTTTGTTTTTATACGAGTATCCCGCTTCCTCCAAAATATCTTCCAGTGTGCCGACATCACGGGCTGTTTCCAAAAAAGCTTCCACCGCCTCTTCAAGCGTGTACCCGCAGCTTGAAACGGCGAATTCTGGCGCATACGACACAAACATCTTCCCTTCACGAAAGACTTGCGCGGTAAAAGTGATATTTGGAATGATTGTTTTCATGACGTTATGTTACCATGTTTTTCTGTTTTTGCAAAATTTATTCTTTCTTTTTTAGTGCGCCGAGAATGAGTTCCGGCGCGAAGGTGTCGGCTATATGTCCGCTTTTGGCATATTCATAGAGCACGACGCGGAAGATGCTGTTCAGCGCGGAAGATAAAACGGCGATTCCGACAAGAAACACAATGAGTAGAATTATGAGAACTATAAAAGCGAGTGCGGCGACCGGTACCGGTAAAAACATCGCGCCAAGTACCGCAAACGCGACCGAAAGAACGATGCCGAGAAGCGCGACGAGCGCCAAAAAGAGCCCTGCGGAAAAATTAACGAGAAGTGTCTCGCCCCACGTTTTTTTGAACGTCCCCGCGGAGCTTTTTATCGCATCGGACACCTTCCCTTCTTCAAGTATGAGTGCGGGAACAATGAAAAAAGTGATGATCCCCCACGCCGCGCCGAGCAAAGACGCGACGAGCTTGCCGAGCCACTGCGATCTTTCCGAAATGAACCCGAGCATCACCCCGACCGTTGCGGAAAGAAGCGCCCAGAGAAAAATTTTATCGCTTTTCCTTGATGCGGCACTCATTCCCTCTTTGAAAGTTAAGTTTGCGCCATTGATCCGCGCATGAACGACCGCCGTCAACCCCGCCTGAAAAAACGTCGCCACAAACGCGAGAAGAAGGTACAAAACGAGGAGGATACCATAACCAAAAGGACCGATTTCACTTGACTCACTCCCACCTTCCATCGCACCGAAATCTCCGACGAAAAGCCAGTACAAAAGACAAAATACCGCCAAAATTACGATACTTGCGAGCGCGGAGAAGACCGGAAAAAGAAGCACTTGTTTATCTTTTTTCAAAAGTTCCAAACCCTCAATCGTGAGTAAATAACTCGCCCGCAACTTCCCCATTTTTTTGGGCGGGGTTGGTGCGGACATCGGTATTGATGCGACTTCGTTGTGTGTTTGTTGCGGTTCCATAAAAATTTTATACCTCGCTAATAACGTCAAAACCTTTTGCGCTTCCGGTGATGGCGAGTCCTATCACCTTCTTTGCAACGCCTTGCTTCTTTATTTTATCAGTTATTTCATTTAATGTCGCCCCGGAGCCGATAGCATCATCAATGAGCAGTACCGTGCCGAATTTCCGCCGGTCGGTTACAAAAAAAGTTCCTCTGGCGTTTTCTATACGGTCTGCGAGCTTATTCAATGTTTTCTGCGGGACACGAATGCCGGTAACCGCTTTTTCGATGCCCACAACGGGAAGATTGCTTCGTATGTTTTTCTCCAGCACATTCATAAATTGAACTTCGCGCTTCACCGTTGGCGGAATATAGCCGATAGCATCAACGCCGTATTTTTTGACGAGACGCGCAATGTACGGACGAGTAATTTCACTGATTTCCGCAATCATTCGCGCGTCTTGGCTTTGCTTGGCATACAAAAGCAACTGCCCAAGCTTCGTCTTGCCGAAAATTTCCCAAGCATAAAAATCAATATAATACAATTTATCCACGAAAGAATGCGTGAAGCTTTCCTTGAGTTTCGCCGTTCCGTCTATGAAACCGTCTTTGCGGAAATTCTCATATTTCTGGAAGACGGCAACATACTCTTTCGCTTTTTTTGGCATGTCAAACCCGCGATTCGAACACCAACTCATAAACCCGGCGCTTCCCGAAACGCGCTCGCCTTGCGGAGTAATCAGAAGAAAGTTTTTTTCGATAATTTCTTGGTCACTTTCGGAAATAACCGCATTTTTTGCAAGCGCCGCGCTCGATGCTTTCGCCTCATCCGCCAACACATAAAATACACGCGGAGCGGAACCTACTTTTTGTATCACCTTATCCAGAAGAAGCGCTTTCAGATACCGGTGAGTGAGCGACAACGATATGGGCAAAAACTCCGCAAGTTCTTTTACCGTCGCCTGCTTGTTCTCCTTAATATAAGCCGTAATTTTCTCTTTCCACGGCATTTTTTGTGGTTTTGTATTCATAGTTCACAGTATACTATGAACTATGAACTAATGCAATAGTTAACTCGGAAAAGTTAAAACTTCACCTCTACCGGTTTCTTCGCCGCCTCCTCTCCTTCTCCCAACTCGAAGAATTCCATCTTTCCGAATTTGAACATATTTGCAATCACATTCCCCGGAAACTGGTCAATCGCCGTGTTCAAGTCGCGGACGTTGCCGTTGTAAAATCTTCGTGATGCTTGGAGTTTGTTTTCCGTGTCGGAGAGTTCGCGCTGAAGCTCCAAGAAATTTTGATTCGCTTTCAAATCCGGGTACGCTTCCGAAACGGCAAACAGGGTTTTCAAAGCGCCGGAAAGCATATTTTCCGCCGCCCCTTTCTCCGCAGGCGTTCCCGCCCCCATTGCGCGGGTGCGCGCTTCCGTCACTTTCTCAAACGCTTCGCGCTCGTGCGTCGCGTATCCTTTGACCGTATTCACGAGGTTTGGAATAAGGTCGTAGCGCCGTTTGAGCTGCACATCAATATCCGCCCACGCTTCCTTTGTGCGCTGGATTAGTGAAATAAAGCCGTTGTAAGCAAAGACCGCCCACCCGGCGAGCACCACAAGTACTATGAGTAATATAAGTCCTGTTGACATAATATTTTTGATTATCTGTTAATAGCCTTACTATATCACATTTTTGCTAATTTTTACAGGTGGTGCACCCGCCTCTTCAGCCACAGAAGAATTTTCCAAATGACCCAAACCGACAGCACCGCAACCGCGCCCCAAAGAATCACAATCGGTATAAGGAACAAAATGAGAAAAATAATGATACTAAAGAGCCCCGATATCCCTTCAAAGAGCGCCTGTACCGCTTCTTTTGCGGTAGTCAGAGGGTTCCAGACAAGGTTAGTCGGGTTAACCTCCGGTTCGGATGAAAGCTCGACGGTAATGATCGACATATCCACCTGACGCGAAAGATAATTCATCTGCCCCTGTAACTGCTCAATCTGCTGGCGAACGAAATAGAGCCGTTCCGACACCTGAAGCACATCTTCGATCTTGGAAGCCTTCTGCATGATTTCCTGATATTGCGTTTCTTCCGCCCTGAGATTTTTCAGCCGCGCCTGCATGTCGATGAACTTTTCCGTAATATCCTGCGTCGAGATATTTTCCGACCGTACCTTCCGAGCAATTTTTTTAACTTCTTCCATTGCCGAACCGAAGTTAACCGCCGGCACTCGAAGCGTCACTGTTGCCCGCTTTTTTTCCGCACCGCTCACATTATACATACTCACCGCATCGATCCGTCCGCCGAGATTCGCTGCAATGCCATTCAAAAGCGTGATCGAATCTTCTACGCGGCCTACTACAAGCGACAGCGCGCCGTTTTGAATCAATTTTCGTTCGTCTGCCGATTCGGGAACCTGAGAAGGTATGACTTCTTCCTCGTACACATTCATCATATCCTCTTCTTTGCTGATACCTCCATCGGGGAGTGCTATGTTGACGCCGTCCGACGGTACGCCCGCCACGCCGGTACTGTCAAACGAGGGAGACGCGGGCTGTATTCCGTAAGAGTCCGTGACCACCGAAGAAGACTGCCGCTCTGGCGCTAAAGCAAAAAAGAGCGAGAGGGCGACCACGGAGAGAATAATACCCATCACCGCAAGAAACGCAATCGAAAGTGCTTTTTTAAATTTTTGTACAATTTCATCGTTCATATAGAGAGAAAGAGCTGTTATCGCTAATATACTTTACAGTATAAAAGGTTCATGAAATTCACACAAAGGAAAAGTCGGGTGTAACGAGTATATGGAGTTAGTATAAGTATATGGGACGTCCGCCGATACAAAAAACCACTTGGGGGTTTCACCCCCAAGTGGTTTTTCATATACATATACAAACCCCATATACTTCGTTAATAGTCCATGCCGCCAGGCATACCTCCTCCGCCTTGCATCGGTTTTTCTTCTTTCGGTTCTTCGGCTATCGCGGCTTCGGTCGTAAGGAGAATGGCGACAACGGATGCGGCGTTTTGCAGACCGCTTCGGGTGACTTTCACCGGGTCGATGATTCCCGCCGCGAGCATGTCCGGAATCATTTCGTCCCGTTTCGCATCATATCCTCCGTTGCCTTTCGCGACGCGAACTTTTTCCACGATCACGGAACCGTCCTTTCCGGCGTTCGCGGCAATCTGGCGGAGCGGCGCTTCTGCGGCTTTCATGACGATATTCCAGCCGACTTTATACTCTTCTTCAAAGCTTTTGATTGGCGCGGCGGCTTTCTTTGCGGCAACCTTTTCCACGGCATTTATGAGAGCAACGCCGCCGCCGGGAACGATTCCCTCTTCAATGGCGGCTTTGGTGGCATTCACCGCGTCTTCAATTTTCAATTTCAAATACTTCATTTCGGTCTCCGTTGCCGCACCGACATTGATGACAGCGACTCCGCCGGAGAGTTTCGCCAGGCGCTCTTCGATTTTTTCTTTATCGAACTTCGATTCCGTCATTTGCACCTGCTTCTTCAAGGAAGCGACTCGCGCGTCGATGTCCGCCTTCTTCCCCTTTCCGCCGACGATGGTGGTGCTGTCTTTTGTGGCGATCACTTTGTTCGCGCGCCCAAGCATGGCAAGTTCCGCCGTATCGAGCTTCATTCCCGTTTCTTCCGAAATGACTTTTCCGCCGACAACTACCGCAATATCCGCGAGAATTTCTTTCTTGCGATCGCCATATCCGGGCGCTTTAACCGCAAGGACGTTGAATGTGCCGCGGAGCTTGTTTAACACGAATGTGGTAAGGGCTTCGCCGTCTACATCGTCGGCAATAATGACAATGTCTTTTTTGCCGCTCTGTGCGAGCTTCTCAAGAACCGGGAGAATATCTTTGATGGTAGAAATTTTCTTGTCGGTAATGAGAATGGCGACGTCGTTGTATTCCGCTTCCATTCTTTCTCCGTTTGTAATCATGTACGGCGAGACATACCCTTTGTCGAACTGCATCCCTTCCACCACCTCCGAATCAATTCCAATGCTCTGCGATTCCTCTACGGTAACAACGCCGTCTTTTCCGACTTTCTCAATAGTGTCGGCAATAATGGCTCCGATCTCTTCAGACTCGGCGGAAATGGTCGCAACTTGTTTGAACTCTTCGCGAGTCTTAATCGGCTTCGCAGATTCGCGGAGCGCCTGCACAAGTGCGTTTGCTCCCGCTTCAATGCCGAGCCGCACGCCCATAGCATTGACCCCCAGGGTTGTCTTCATCATTCCTTCTTTGACCATCGCTTGCGCCAAGACAACAGCGGTCGTGGTACCATCGCCTGCGAGGTCGTTTGTTTTTGTAGCAACTTCTTTGATCATCTCCGCGCCCATGTTCTCAATCTTATCGGAAAGGGAGATCTCTTTTGCAATGGAAA
The DNA here is from genome assembly GCA_964428135.1 of uncultured Candidatus Saccharibacteria bacterium. Taxonomy (GTDB): domain Bacteria; phylum Patescibacteriota; class Minisyncoccia; order Phycocordibacterales; family CAIJYI01; genus CAIJYI01. The sequence goes on from CAYRXD010000027.1 coordinate 10,827, forward strand.
CGCCGTCGTTCGTGATGAGCGGCGCGCCATAACCGCGATCGAGTACGACATTCCTTCCGCGGGGTCCGAGCGTGATCTTCACCGCATCGGCGACTTTATCCACTCCGTTCTTGAGAAGTTCTCTGGCTTTTTCATGATAGACGATTTGTTTTGCCATAATTTAGTTTTTCATTTAGTACTGATAAATGGTTTTATGCCACAACTGCCAAAATGGCTTCTTCGCGCAAAATATAGTACTCCACGTCTTCAATCTTGACTTCGTCGGGTCCGTACTTCGAGAAGAGAACGCGGTCGCCGACCTTCACTTTCATCGGCATAAGTTTGCCGTCGTCCGTCGTTCTCCCCTCGCCTACGGCGATAACTTCCCCTTGTTCAGGACGTTCTTTGCTTACGGTTTCTGGAATAATAATGCCTGATTTGGTTTTTTTCGCTTCCTCGGAAACACCCGGACGCACTAATACTCGGTCGCCGAGCGGCATGATCTTTATCTTTGTGCTCATTTTTTTATGTATCACTTAACTGATAATTCAGAAACTATTATATGCGAGAGAAAAATATCGTCAAGAAAAACCAAACTTATCGTATCTCGTATATGATATTCACGTTGGAGACAAATTTATTTTCCCCGACGGGAACCTCCGGCGGCACGACGGCGTCAGCCGCCTTGAGAGACATTGCCTCGCCGTCAAATCCCTGGTACATCGGGGTAAATCCATTCTCGGAGAAACTGACGATGCGAGTAATGCGAACACCGAGGCTTTTTGCCAGCACCTTCGCTTTTTCTTCCGCATCTTGTATCGCCTCTGCCCGCGCGTCCGCTTCTATCGCATCTTTTTCATCGACGGAAAAACCGACTCCGCTGATGTTCGTCGCACCCTTCTCCCCTACGCCAACCAGTATTTTCCCTGAGTCGTCAATCTTGCGAATCTTAACGGAAATAGTCTGATTGACTTCATATCCGACAAGAATTTGTTTGCCTCCGGGTGGCGGGCAGTATGCGCCGACCATTTGAATACATAACCGCGGCTCGCCTTCTTGCCATTCATACTTCGGGTTCAAACTGTAGTTTTCAGTCTTGATGTCTTTCTCGTCGATGCCCGACTCTTTCAGAAATGCCATGATCTCATTTATCTTTTCTGCGGATACTTTCTGCGCCTCCGCTATCGTCTTTGCGTCTTTACTTACCGAAAAAGAAAATTCCGCGATATCCGGCTTCGCGAACACTTCGCCCATGCCGGAAACTTGTATCGTGGCGGGAGCGGACGGCATGAGTCCGACGTAAGAATATTCTTTGAGTCCGTTCAAAAACTGTCCGATAAGATAGAGCGACCCGGAGAACAAAAGCACGACTACCGCGCGCATGAATCTTTTGTTTTGAAAAAGTTCATTCATATTTTTAATGCAGTTTATTCATAAATAATCTCAATTTGATCTTTATCCTTCATCAGATAATTTTCAAATTCCGTGTTCTCAACGCCGTTCACTTTCATTTTCACCGTCCCCCCTTCGCCCGTCTTGTTCCCCATAACGGAGTCTTTGGAAAAGTCTTTTTTCCAGACCTCAAAAAATCTCCCGAGCTTCGTATCGTCTTTTTTCACTGCGCCCTCAAACTCAAGATGAACAATGCCGTCCGGATCATGAGTATGGATCGGATTGTGCACGGCGCCGATTCCAATCCCCGCCGGAATGGGGATATTTTCGCCTTTTATGGTGATAGTAAGATGAGGATGATAATGAATTCCTGTTTTTGATAAGAACTCGCCATCGGCAACGCGCGGAAGCGTTACCAGCCAAATAATGAAGCCCGCGATGATGAGACCGAAAACGATCCAGCCCACGGGTAGTGAATTTTTGTGTGTAGTGCTCATATACACAGTATACTACCTTAAATACGGTTTGATTTCAAACTGACCCCGCGCAATCCATAATCGCCTTCGCGAGTTTGTCGGCATCGTGTCGGATAAACGCGCGGCTTGCCGCGAGGGCATCGCCTTTCGCTTTTTTCGGAACGCCATCTTTCAAGAAATCGCCGCGGATGAGGCGGTATGTTCGGTGCGGGTTTTTCTCCGCATCAAATTCCGCCAAAAATCCATTTCCTTCCTGGCGGCTATATTTTTTTATGAGCGCCTCGGCGGGCTTTTTAGTGTTGAAGGTGACAAAATCAATGCGCCCTTTGCCGATGGTGTTTTCAATCGCATCCACGTAATCATCGACAGAAAATCCGCTCGTGTGACCTTTTTTGTTCGTGAGGTTCGCATTGTATATGATTTTCGCACGAGTTTTTCGTATCGCTTTCGCCATATCCGGAATGATGAGATTCGCCAGGATACTGCCGTAGAGGTCTCCTGGACCGATGACGACAATGTCGGCGGAAAGTATCTGCTCAACCGCGCGCGGATTCGCTTTCACTTTCTCGCGGAAAAAAAGTTTTTTTACGCCTTTATCTTGAAAGTGCGCATGGTCTATTATATCTTCCCCTTCCAAAAAAGTGCCGTCCCGAAGCTCCATGCGAAGGTGCGCATCGCTTCCCGTCACCGGAATAACCTCGCCTTTCACTTTCAAAATTTCCATCGCCGTCGCCACGCCTTCGAGAAAATTCTCGTGCGTTTTTTCAAGCGCGGAAAGAAAAAGGTTGCCGAAACTGTGGCCGGAAAGTCCGCCGTCCGAAAAACGATAGTTCATAAGAGCGCGCAGCTCATCGGACGCATCGGAGAGCGCGACGAGGCATTGGCGCACATCACCGGGAGGAAGCACGCCGAGCTCGTCGCGAAGCGCGCCGGAAGCCCCGCCGTCGTCCGACATGGAAACGATGGCGGCGAGTGCAATCGGATATTTTTTAAGCCCGGAGAGGAGCATGAAGCTTCCCGTGCCGCCGCCGATGGTTACTACCTTTGTCATAATTTTTAATTTATAATTTTGAATTTCTAATCAATTTTTAATATACAAATATCGAATATTTGCACAGCCTTCATCTCAAAATTATCATATTATATATTCATTCAAAATTGTCCGTTTGCGTTTTTTACATAAAAAAGCTGTTAACCGCCCGCGAAGGACGACTAACAGCTTATAATATTACTCTACCGTTACCGATTTCGCCAGATTCCTCGGCTGGTCGACATCGGTGCCCCGTAAAACCGCTACGTGATAAGCGAGAAGTTGAAGCGGTACGGTATAAATAATGGGGGCAAGGAAGTCTTCAACCGGGGCTACGTTAATGACTGCGATATTTTCGGAAGATTCCAATTTGGAACCGGGATCGGCAAAAATAAAGAGTTTCCCGCCCCGCGCACGAACTTCTTCAATGTTTGACTTTAACTTTTCAATGAGTCCGTTCAACGGACTCACGGCAACGACGGGCATGTTTTCGTCGACGAGCGCCAATGGTCCATGTTTGAGGTTACCCGCCGGAAAAGCCTCCGCATGAATGTAGGAAATCTCTTTAAGTTTGAGTGCGCCTTCCATGGCGATCGGATACATCGTGCCCCTGCCGAGATACAAAGCGTGCTCTTTCTCAAAGAACTGTCCCGAAAGAACCTGAATCTGCTCATCAAGCCCGAGCACGGTATTCAACTTTCCAGGAAGTGTTTCGATCTGCTCTACCATCTTCGCTTCCTCACGAGCCGAGATTGTCTTTCTTGTGCGACCAAGCACGATAACGAGGAGCGCGAGCGCAACAAGCTGAGTAGTGAATGCTTTGGTTGAAGCAACCCCGATTTCCGGTCCGGCATGAGTCAAAAAAACCGCATCCGACTCGCTCGGGATCGAAGTCTCCGCCGCATTGCAGATAGCGAGAGTTTTTTTGCTTCCCAACAATTTTGCCAGCTTTAGTGCGGCAAGCGTATCTGCCGTTTCACCTGACTGTGAAATAGTGACGACAAGCACCCTATCTTTAACAATCGGGTCCCGGTATCGAAACTCGCTCGCCTCTTCCACGTGGCACGGTATGCGGGCAAGAGACTCCATCCAATATTTCGCCACAAAACCGGCGTGATAGCTCGTACCGCACGCAAGGATCAAAACAGAATCAATATCAGACAAAAGATTCCCCGCCCCAAAGATACCGTCCGCCACTCTGCCGTTTGAAATCCGTCCTTCCAGAGTATTTGCCACCGCCTGAGGCTGTTCATATATTTCTTTCAGCATGTAGTGCCGGTACCCTGCTTTATTGCTCGCATCGGCAGAAACCTCCGAAACTTTTACCGGGCGCGAAACCTCAACTCCTTCGGCATCATAAATAGTTACCGAATCTTTGCAAATAAGAGCGACATCGCCATCTTTCAGGTGTATAAACCTCCGAGTTACGGACAGAAGCGCCCGAACATCGGAAGCGATATACCGGCCATCCTCAGCAATTCCAATCACAAGGGGACTCCCTTTTCGCGCGGCAATCAGATGATCCGGCTCCGTTTGGCTCATTATACCAAGAGCATACGCACCCCTGAGCTCTTTGATGGTGTCCCGTACCGCTTGCAACAACCCCTTGCCGTCTTTGAGGTGGTGATGAATGAGGTGCACCACAACCTCTGTGTCTGTTTGGGAAGAGAATTTGTAGCCAAGCTCTTTGAGTTTCCCGCGCAATTCTTCGTGATTCTCAATGATTCCATTGTGAACCACTGCGACTGATTCCGCCGAGATGTGCGGGTGAGCATTTTCTGCACTCGGCTTGCCGTGCGTCGCCCAACGCGTGTGAGCAATGCCGATGGTGCCGACAAGAGGGTTCTCGTGAATGGCGCTTGCGAGCCCCGCAACTTTACCGAGCACTCGCTCGCGCTTGAACATATTGTTATCGCCAACAACAACAAGCCCCGCGGAATCATATCCACGATATTCCAGACGTTTTAAACCCTCTAATAAAGCGGGTACTATGTTGCGCTCTGAGGCGCCGCCGATTATTCCGCACATAATGTAATGCTCCTCTAATGTGTTAAAAAACGTTAAAAATACTCGTCTTTGAAAGCCAGAGATGAAAGTATTTATCTTGCGCCAGCTTACAACAATTATAATAAATCGTCAAGAGGTGGCGAGCCAGCATTGTTGTTGTCTATGATAACTGGTTTTTGAGGGCGAAGGTTACTGTTTTTGAGAATTGTTTCCCGCGATCAAACACTATTTTCGAGTTCGCGCGAGCGTCGCGCTATGAGTACTGAAACCAAAGGTTTCAGACTTCCTTGTTCAGCGCATGCACGCAGATATCATTAAATACTTCCCCGCGATCAAACTCGTTCTGGAATTTTTCAAAACTCGCCGCGCCGGGAGAAAATACAATGGTGCCGCGACGTTTCGAAAGTGCAGCAAGAGCCACTTTAACACACTCGTCGAGGGTTTCAAAAACTTGCGGTTTTGTTTTTTTAAAAAACTTTATTTTTTCAAGTTCGACGATAAGTTTAGCCGTTGCCGAACCGTTCAAGAGAACGAGCCGGGCGGGCGAAATGGTTTTTTTAATTTCTTTCGCGAGTGCGGCGAATTCAAGTTTTTTGTCCGTTCCGCCAGTAATAAGCGCAAAATCTACTTGGGGGTGAAACCCCCAAGTAGAAAATCTCCGGATTGCCGCGACTACCGCGTCGGGCGAGGTTCCTGCGCTGTCGTTTACTATTGTCAGCCCGTTTTTTTGAAAAATAATTTCTTGCCGGAACGGAATTTGCGGCAAGCCCTCTATCATCTTTTTTGTAATGCGGAGCTTCGGTTCAAGGAGCGTTACCGCAAGCGCGGCGGCGAGAAGATTCTCAAGGTTGTGCCCGCCTCTTTTCTCCGCAAAATTTTTAACATCTGCAATCACCCGCGGCTCGCCGCCATGTTGAAAAAGGATTTCGCCCTTTTTCACAAACACACCATGCTTGTTTTTCGGGAGGGGTTTGGTGGAAAAATAAAAGACTTGAGATTTCGGGTTTTGCGCCAAAAAAAACGGCGTCCACCCGTTCTCGTTATTCAAAATAAGAAAGTCGTCCTCGGTTTGGTGCGTAAAAATGTTCGCTTTTGCCCTCGCATATTCCTCAATGTCTTTGTAACGATTGAGATGATCGGG
>CAYRXD010000028.1:0-16750 GCA_964428135.1 uncultured Candidatus Saccharibacteria bacterium
TTTTGCGTCGGAACGCAGGAGGCGTTTGGGGCTCATGTTGTATTGTATAACTCTGTATTTTGTAATTTCCATTTTTTCCTGTATAGTGGGGGCATGAAAATGAAAAAAGAAACCTTTATATTTATTGGCGCTTCCGGCTCCGGAAAGGGGACTCAGGTGAAGCTTCTTATGGAATACTTGAAAGCAAAAGACCCACAAACGCCAATATTTTATATGCAGATGGGGAATTACTTTCGCGAGTTCGTGAAAGGCGAAGGCTTTGCTCCAATGGTGGCAAGAGAAGCGATGGCGCGCGGAGAGCGTCTGCCTGACTTTCTCGCCATGTGGCTTTGGTCTGATATTTTTGTTAAAAACCTTACCGGGAATGAGCACCTCATCATTGACGGTTCTCCGCGGAGTATCGGCGAAGCGAAAAATCTTGATTTTGCAATGAAGTTTTTCAAACGCGAACAGCCCGTCGTTATTCATTTGGACGTTTCTCAAAAGTGGAGCGAGGAGCATTTGCTCGCGCGAGCCAAAGAAGAAGGGAGAACCGACGACACCGTTCTCGGCATCCGAAAACGCCTTTCCTGGTACGAGCGCGATGTGGTTCCGGCTATCAACAAATACCGCCGCGACAGGGATTATGATTTCATTGAAATCGACGGCGAACGCCCGATTGAGAATGTTCACCGCGATTTACTCGCGCGGCTCGGATATTTGCGGACATAAAGTAAGTAAAATTCGAAATCCGAAGCACGCAAAAAGACCTTTGTCGAAACAATACTAAATTCAAAAATTTAAAATCCGAAACACCGCCGTCGTGTTTCGGATTTTTTGTTTTGAACATTTGAATTTGTTTCGACAAAGGTCTTTTTGCGTGCTTCGGATTTATAGATTATTTTTCAGGAGCTCCTCCCGTATTCGCTCCTCCAGTCCTTCCGGATTCTCGCGGAAATGGTCTTCAATAATCGTCGCGCCTTTGTGGGCGTGGGGGTAGTCTTTGCCTTGTGACATCAGGAAGCGCTCATGGAGTTCATGCAAGATGATGAATTTTTGTTCGCTTGGATGAAGTACTTCCTCTATCCATATTTCGCCGCGGGGAATAAACGAGTAGACCAAGTCGTGTCCTCCTTCAGCATATTCAACAAGGTAAAAATCACGCACGAATTCGCCGTAGACGAGGTAGACCTGAACGGTATCCGAGCTGTATTCGCAGAGTTTTTCTTTCCGGATCTTTTCAAGAGCTTTTTTGCGCATATGATGCGCCGTTAAGATATTTTTCACGCGCAGAGATTCGCGGCGTTCGCGCGCTTCGAGTTTATCCGCTTTTTCGACCGCTTCCTCAAGCGTCATTCCTTCCTTCATGAATTTGCGCTCCCATGAGATGTTTTCCAAAAAATATTTCCGCTCATCCTTGTTCGTCTCTTGATCAATCCATATTTCGTCCGCCGGGATGAATCGGAATCGCGCATGGTGGTCGTACTGCACGAAATTCTCATCGATGTCTTTTCGTATTTTTTCACCATCCACGAGCCACACCGAAAGTCCTTCATGCTCGCCGATACTTTGCAGGTAAATATGTTCATTCTTTTTCATTCTGACAGTATATCAAAAAAATTCCCGGTCTACACCGGGAAGAGGTTTTTTGGGAACGAACATCTTATGGTTCACCCATGAACAGAAGCGCAAGCTTGCGGTCTTTGCGGTCGTTCCCGTCAAGCTCGAACAGCAGTATTCTTTGCCATGTACCAAGACGAAGACTGCCGTCTTTGACAATAATTTGTACTGAGTGAGGAAGCAGAAGTGCTCGGCAATGTGAATGTCCATTTTCGCGCTCCGGTCCGTTTGGGTCAAGACTCTCTTTTTTTCGGAAATCAAGATCGTCATGCTCGTATGATTGTTCCCCGTGCGCCATAGGGGCAATTTTCCGGAGCATATCCGGAAAATCATGAGTTGTTAATCCCAGCTCGTTCTCGTTGATGGCGAGCGCCATGGTGGTATGGAGCGATTGAACCGCCACGATCCCATCTTTTATTTTTGAGTGTTCTAAACAGCGTGCAATTTCGCCGGTAATATCGGAAATAAAAAAACCATCTGCGGGAAAGCTTTTTTGTGAAATGAGGGTCTTCACATCAAGCGTATAATGCTGTATCATAACGTCTCCTTATCATTTTGGAAGGTACTGGTACAAATTTTACAACATTTTTGCACCGATACAAGTTACCGATATGATATGATAATGGTGAACAAATATGGAAGAAAAACAACACATTACAGACTCATATTTTCGGTGGCAATTCCGGCAATGGTACGAGAAATATGAACGTTCCGTATCCGCTCTGGCGTTTGTGGGCGGATTTATCCTCGACAACGTAACGCTGTCGCGGATAGATCGTTTTTTCGATATGTTCGTTATGTTTTTTTGGCTTATTGCGGCGGCAGTCTCCATCCTTGCGTTTCACTTCTTTCGGAAAAAGAGCGAGTATGTTTCTGATCTGCTCCGCTTTTTTATTCAAATCGCATTCGGTGCGCTCTTCAGCGGTTTTACGGTTATGTATATGCGAAGCGGTTCTTTTGTCGCGAGTTTTCCGTTTCTCGCTCTCGTTATTTTTCTCTTTGTCGGCAATGAATTCTTCCGTAAACATTACCTGCGCCTCACCTTTCAGGTGAGCATTTTGTTTACGGCGGTTTTTTTTCTCATGATTTTTTACGTGCCCATTCTCCTCGGGCGGATGGGAGCGGGTGTGTTTCTCTTGAGCGGCGGCGCAAGCCTCGCACTGATAGCGGCTTTTGCGTTGCTCCTTTTTGCGCTTCTTCCAAGAGAAACGCGCATGAACAAAACGGCGTAGGTACAGAGTATCTCGGGGGTTTTTATTCTGGTGAATCTCCTCTATTTTACCAACAGTATTCCGCCTATACCGCTCTCTTTGAAAGATGCGGGACCATACCATTCGCTCCAAAAATCCAAAACAGGAGATTATATTTTGACTGGGGAACAGGCGCACTGGTACGATTTTTTTAAGCCCCACCAGGAGGTTCATTGGACGTACGGCGATCCGATATATTTTTACAGTGCGGTCTTTGCTCCGACGAAGTTAAGCACCGGTATCGCGCATAATTGGCAGTATTATGATAGTGAAGAAGGAAAGTGGGTCGAGACCGGAACGTTTCATTTCGGCATTTCCGGCGGGCGCGAACTTGGGTATCGCGGATATTCCATAAAAGCAAACATTCGACCGGGACTTTGGAGGGTGGATGTAGTCACTGACCGCGGGCAGGTCATCGGACGGACGAAATTTGTGATAATTGAGGTGCAAACGCCTGTAGCGCTTGAGACGACGGTGCGGTAAAAAGTTTGGTATAATGACAACACCATAATGAAAGAATCTTTTCCACAAACGAATGAGAAAGCAATAACTGCCGAGAAACTAAATTTTCAAGGAATTGAGAAATTGCGTATGCCGATGGAAAATATTGTACGTCAAATTTCTCCACAAATAGAAGCTGGGGAGTACCAACTTATTATTGGCGATGACGCATCAGGAAGAATTCCCGCTCTGATAATGAAGAAAATTATCGGAGCGGTATATAAGGAGCACAAGTTTCCTTTACCGAAGACAGCTTTTATAGCCGGCAGTCGCGATCTTGAGGGTTGGTGGGAGAAAAATAAAAAACAGAAACGCATCTCTGATTATTTTGGAAGAATGAAAAAAGACATAATAAGAGAGTCAAATAACTCGTTACTAAAAGCGCTCGTTGTTACGGAAGTAATTCAGACTGGAAAATCTCTTGATCCGATTATCATCGCACTGAAAAAGCATAAAATTGATTTTGACGTAGTTTCTGCGGGGCTATGTTGCGAACCGTCGGAAATCGTGGAAATAGGTGATCGCTTCGGGAAAAAGGTTATATACGGGACAGATGAATTTGTTGGCGGACTAAGGAGCTCTTTCTCCGGAGTTATAAAAAGTTCGCAAGATTTATTTTCTCGAAGATCGGTTCCGGACTACACTACGCAACGCACTGTCAATGTTGCCAGAGAAGATGTAGATATTCTTGAGAATCAGATAATCGAAAACTATCGGGAAGAGAGAAGAGAACAATAAAAAATACAAGAGTAAACAGTTGAAAACCTTCGGCTGGGCGTCGTTCTTAAACGACTTCGGGTCGGATATTATTTTTCCGCTCCGGCCGATATTTCTGTTTTTTGAAAGAGAGCAAAATGCCGTTTAAAATTTAATTTGACAGAAAAATACGTTTATGAAATACTAAAAATTAGATTTTCGCGTATTTTCCCGCAACAACCCAAAGAAGGGCACTATGTCGTATGAACCAAACCCAAAATATATTGGCGATTCTGAAAAATCACCAGAAAGGCTGAGAGTAGCCATGCGGAGGTATATAGAAAGAAATCCGCAAGGGGTGGACGAAATTGTTCAAGAGATGAGAGACATGGGACAGAGCGTAACCCGAGAAGAAGTTCTTACCGACCTCGGGTTTGATGAGGAAAGCATAAACCGTCTGCTCGCCAGAATATAAAAACGAAGGTAAACTTCATAATGATAAATTTTGACGGCACGCTTCAGTGCCGTTTTTTGACGCAAATCCACCTATAGCTATTTTGCGCATATGCTAGAAATAACTATAGGGCGATTTTGGGTTTATTTCCGCAGACGATATTTTTACCACCTCGTATCATTTTCATGCAAATCTCAAAATAGCAAACTCTAGCATATGCTAGAGTTTGCTATTTTGAGATTTGCATGAATCAACGCAGAACAGCACCGGAACAGTACCAAAACAACACTGAATGGTATTTTTTACGAAAACGCGGTACATTTTAGTTACAGAGACCACGTACCACAAAACATGGAACAAGACGACGAACGATAGGTGTTTCATAATACGTGTTCCATGTCTCGTGCTTTATGCGCTATCATTTCTACACCACATCCGAAAAAGCATGGAAGGGAATGCTTTTTGCCATTGCCGGTGCAAAAAAAAGCATCTATCTTGAGATGTATATTTTTCAGAACGACACCGCGGGGTATGATTTTTTTGCCGCACTTGAAAAAAAGGCACGCGAGGGGGTCAAGGCGATTGTAGTACTCGATGCGTTCGGGAGTTATGGGCTGTCGCTTCACGCGATTGACCGCTTGCGGAAAGCCGGGGCGGAGGTGCTTTTTTTCAGCTTTTGGTTTCGACGACTGCATCGAAAGGTCCTTATCATTGACGAAAGCATCGCATTTGTCGGCGGCGTGAATATCGGGAAACATTATGCGCGATGGAGAGATTTGCAGGTGCGGGTCGGCGGGAAAATCGTCCGCACGCTTGTTCGTTCCTTTGCGCGCATTTACCGCGAATCCGGCGGGAAAAATCCGGCATTTCGCGAATCACATTATACGCCGATTCTCACAAAAGCCCGCATGTGGTTTGTGGAACGAGGCATCGGAGAAAGGCGGCATGCTCTCAAGCGGCAATACGCCGAGCATATTGACGGAGCACAAAGCTCTCTTGTGCTCGTGACGCCGTACCTCGTTCCGCGCCGATGGCTTGTAGCGCGCCTGCATCAGGCGATTTTGCGCGGCGTTCGCGTGGAGATTATCGTGCCGGAACGCACCGATTACCGGTTCATTGACCGCATAAATTATTACTACCTTCATCTTTTTGCCAAGCTCGGGGCGGTATGCTTGCTTTCTCGAGAAATGAATCACGCGAAAGCGATGCTCTCGGACGAGCGAATCGGGACGGTCGGTTCGCATAATCTCGACACCCTTTCTTTCCACTGGAACGAAGAAGCGGGAGTTTTTTTTGATAATCCCGGCATGGTGCGCAAACTGCGCCGGATTCTTGATGAATGGGAAAAAGGAGCGGTGCGTTTTGAAACAAAAACGTACCGACCCGACTGGCTCGATACGTTGTTTTCTTTTGTGCTTCGCGTGTTTTAAGATTCTTCCTTTATCCATTTTACTTTCTTTCCAAACTCGATCAATCTGCCATTGACGTAACCGAGACGATTCGAAGTTCGCGCTTCTTTGCGGTTGAGCAACAGTTCTCGTTCCTCTTCGAGGGCGGCAATGTATTTGCGAATCGTTTCCGTTCGTTTGTCCGTGTCTCGCTGTTTCTGCATGGCAAGCTTGGCTTTGTCCTCGCTCCATTCCACATGCAGGTCATACATTTGTTTCTCGGTCCAAAAAATCTCGAGATCGGTTTTCATCCTCTCTATCTCCAAGATTCGCACGCGCACCATGACGCGCAAGGTTGAGTCGTTTTCTTCGCCGGCGTATTTTTCAATCTGCGCCAATTCATCGTCCAACAGTTTTATCGTGTCTTCTTTCATTCTTTGCGCCAGAGGATTATACGAAGGGAGCTTCCGTTCGTACATGCCCGCGTAAAATAGAGATACGGCGCTATTAACGAATTCGTGCAAAACGGAGAGTTTTTCGCCGGCGATACGAAACCTCGCTTCCGGGTCTTTCGTCTCGGATTCCTCTTGTGTCAGGGCGCTGTATCGTTTCATAAATGTATCCGGTTCTCGCCGCGACAGAGAGACGAGCGTATTATGCAGTCTGCGCTCATTGTGTGGGACGTGGTCGGGATTCGAACCTTTTTCTTCAAGCGCCTTTTCTTTTGCGGCGTAGTCAATCGCATCACTCATCGTAGCGCCTTCTCGTTCCATTCGGTGCATCTCTTCTCGTAAAATTTGTTCCGGGGGCATAATGGTAAATAAAGATAAAAGTTAATCTATTTTATTATACCATTTTTTTGCCGTGCGTCGAAAGATTGACAGAAGTCATATTACCGTCTATAGTACACCTGTTGCACACATTGATTGACAACACAAGAGAGGTGAAAAATGCGTAAGCGAACAGCAATTATTAGCGGCGCAAGCCGCGGAGTTGGGGCGGCAATAGCAGAGCGTTTGGCGAGGTCGGGCTGGAATGCGGTCATTCTTGGGAAGACTACGGAACCGCACAAAGTGCTTCCGGGCACCATATATTCCGTCAGGGATGAAATAATAGCCGCCGGCGGCAGCGCTCTTGCTCTTAAGGTGGACGTACGTTTTGAAGATCAAGTCAGGGGTGCGATAGACTACGCCGCGGCTATTTTCGGCGGAGTAGACGCCCTCATCAACAATGCGAGCGCGCTTCCGCTCGAAGGAACAGAAAAACAGCTTCGGGTGGTGCACGATGTCATCGTGAATGGCACGCGTTTCTGCACGGAAGCAAGCCTTCCTTATCTGCAAAAATCCGACAATCCGCGCGTCATCGCCATAGCTCCGCCGCTTCCGATGGCGGAACAGTGGATTGAAAAATACGGGGCGTATGCAAAAGCGAAACGCACGGTAAGCAAATATACGGATGTGATGAGGGAAATGTATCCCGATATCGCCTTCAGTGCGCTTTGGCCGAAAAAGCTGCTTTTCACGGCAGCCACCATACTCGGTGTTTTCAAGAGCGAAGAAGAAGCGCGGAAGCATACGCGAAACCCAAAAATAATGGCGGATGCCGTGCGGGTGATTTTAGAATTCTCTATCGCAGGTTTTTGTCTCGATGAGCAAATTCTCATGAACTTGGGCGGCGTAACTGATTTCAGTGAATATCTCCTGCCCGGCTGCGAGGAAAAAGACCTGATGGACGATGTGTTTTTGCCTAACGAGTAAAGTAATAAGGGCGTGATGGAATCCATCACGCCCTGTGTTTTGTTATCCGCCGATAGTATCGGTGAATTTCGGTTTGCGCCCTTCCATAAACGCCGTTACTCCTTCAAGCGCATTTTGTGTAAAACAGACATCCAAGAACTTTCCTCGTTCCACCGCAAGCGCTCCCGGAAAGTAATGATGCTTTGCGCCTTCGCGTATAGCTTCGAGCGCTTTCGTTACTGCGAAGCGCGATTTCCCTTTCCCGTACCGCAACAATTCTTCTTCGGTGAAGTCCGCTTCTTTCGGAACGATTACTTGCGGCGAATTTTTGACCGCGGTGCCGGCAAGTATTTCGCGTGCGTACGCGGTGACGACTTTTTTGGGCGCATTCACATTGGTAATGATGCGGTTGACGAGACCCATTTCAAGCGCTTTTTCGGCGGAATACATTTTTGCGGAAACAATCATTTCCGCCGTTTTTCGGACACCGATAATGTCGGAAAACGCGGTACCGCCGAACCCGGGCATAATGCCGATGCCTTCTTCCACGAGTCCGAGCATGGTATGCGGAAATACCGCAAAGTATTCGCAAGAGCGCAAAATTTCAAGTGCGCCGCCGAGCAAGTATTGACCCAGAGCAACGCCGAGCGTCGGCTTGATGCAGGTGCGAATTTCCGTTACGAACTCATGAATGTCTTTCAAAAAGATTTCCGTCTTTACACGGTCGCCCGCCTTGATGGTTTCATAAATATACGGAATACTCATTCCATATAAATTATTTACGGCGAGGAAAATAATAAGTTTCGTTTCATCGCCCACCGCGAGCGCGCGAAAACCGACTTTAATCTCGTCGAGCAGTTCCGGCGTTAAAGATGTCATTCTTTCCGGAATTTCGAGAATACCGAGACCGTCTTTCTTTGTGGTTGTAATGAGCGGCATAAGTGCCTCCTTTAGGCTATGTCTGGTTGTTGCCGCATTCTTTATATCAAAAAAAATCGGAGCAGTCAAGAGACCGCTCCGAAATGTTCGGAAAAACCGAATTTTTACCACTCGTCGGCTTCAAAGAATCTGCCGCCTTCCGCCGCCATTTGACGAAGAAGCGCGCATGGCGCAAATCTTCCGCCGTATTCTTTTTCGTAGCCTTCAAGCGAGGCGAGAAGAACACCCGCCCCGAGATCATCCACCATATGAAGCGGACCGCCGCCGGGCCAACTGAGTCCTTGTTGTGCCGTGGTTTCAATATCTTCCAAAGAAGCGACCTTTTCCTGCACGGCTCGGACGGCTTCGTTGAGAGTTGCCACCATTGCGCGGTCGTAGATGGTTTCGGCGGTTACATCGGTGCGGCGGTTTGGGTAGAGCCTCGCAAGAACCGCACCAATCGGTTCAAGTCCTTGCGCATAAAACGAATTCCGCCCCATCTTCATAAGATCCGGCACGACGTTCCCGAGCCGCATGCGGTCGGGGTAGGATTTTTCCATGAAGGCGCCGGCGCTTTTCACCACGCCGAAGCCGACCATGTCTGCGAGAACAAATCGCCCCATCGGCCAGCCGTTTTTGATGGCTACTGCGTCAATCGCTTCAGGCGATACCACCGCTTCTTCAACGCCGAGAAAGCACTCGCCGATGTTCGGAAGCAAAAGAACGTTTTGAAGAAATCCCGGACGGTCTTTGATAACCACCGGAGTTTTCTTGAGCATTCCTTTCAGGAAACGCGTAACGACCGCAACCGTCCAGTCGGAAGTTCTTTCTCCGCGGATGACTTCGACAAGTTTGAGCTTGTTGTTGGTTGCCGGATTGGAGAAATGTGTTCCGATGAAAAGCGTCCTGTTAGGAAACGCTTCCGCAAGTTTCGTTATTGGAATTGCGGAAGTGTTGGAGCCGACGATTGTTTCTGTGCCGAGATACGGAATGATTTTTTCGTATAGCCCAATTTTCGCCGGCATATTTTCAACGATAGCCTCAATAACTAAATCAGCCCCGGTAACCGCCGAGACATCGGAAGTTACCAAAATATCCGCAACGCCCGGAATCCACGAAGCGTATTGCTTCAGAATATTTTCTCGCACCATATCCACTCGTTCCGGAGTTTCAACAATAACCACCGGAAGCCCGGCGTTTCTTACGATGAGTGCGGCAATTCCCGCGCCCATATTTCCGCCGCCAAGCACGACGACTTTATGAATGATTGGGTAATCTTTCATCTTTATTTCCTCGCAATAAAATTTCAGATAAAGTTATTGGAATAATTTCCAAACGGTTGCATATCCTTGCCCGCCGCCGATACAGCCCGCGACGACAAGATATTTTTTACCCCAATCCTTGAGGATATTCACCCCCATAACCGGCAACACGAGCGCCGTCGCACCGACCGCATGGCCGCCGAGCGCGAGCGCCCCGCCGTACGGGTTCAATTTTTCATCGGGTATCCCGAGCAGTTTTTGCACCGCAAGCGTTGTCGTCGCAAATGCTTCATTCACGAGAAAGACGCCAACATCATCGAGCGTCAGCCCCGCTTTTCCAAGCGCTATCGGGATAGCATATGCCGGACCCATACCCATAAGGGCGGGGTTGCAGCCAGCGAGGGCGTACCCGAGAAGTTCCGCTTCCGGTGCGATACCGAGTTCTTCCATTCTTTCAGGCGTACCGAGAAGCATACTCGCCGCACCGTCGCTTCGAAGCGCCGCACCGGCAGCACTCCCGGTTCCGCCGTTTTCCGCTTTGCTGAAAAATGGAGGGTATCCGGCAATACTTTGCGCCGTCAGTTTCGGGTTAAATCCCTCATCTTGCGCAATCGTATTTGCGACACCTTTTCTATCCCATACCGTGACGGGAGCGATCTGCGATTCAAGTACGCCGCTTTGAACGGCGATGTTCGCACGTGTGTGAGAGCGTTCGGTGAACGCGTCCTGCTCGGTGCGAGTGATGCCGTATTTTTTTGCGACATTATCCGCGGTGCGTCCCATGAGGTAGAGTTCCTCATCTTTTTCACCGCTCATGAATGGATCGCTCAGTCCGTGTTTCATGCTGTCTACCAACGCCTGATCGCCCATGCTTTGCCCGCGGATATTTCGTGAAAGCAAGTACGGCATATTCGACATGCTTTCTCCCGCAACCGCGAGCATAAGTTCTCTGTCTCCGGCTTTTATGGCGCGAGCTCCTTCAATAATGGGAAGCGACCCGGAACCGCAGTTCATGCTTGCCGTCCACGCCGGGGATTTAAGCGTCAGAGATTTTTCCATGAGTTCTTCCGTAAGAGGAACTCGGTCTTTCAGAAACGCGAGCGCGTTCTTGCCGGGAAGTCCGAGCAAGAGCGACACCACCCGCGCGACGTTCATATTGCAGGGGTCGTGAAAACACGTGCCCGCAATAGTTTCTTCAATGTGTTCGAGAAGTTTCGGACCCCCCGCGCTTTTTATGGTTTCCCGCGCGGAAAAATACATCAGTGCGTGCGCGGGCGTGCCGGCGAGTGCTCCCATAAAAGGGATAATGGGCGTGCGCCGCAAACCTGCGGCAACGATACGCGTATGTGTAGTCATTTTCTGCTCCTTATCTTTGATGTCAAAGAGTTGTTGGTTCAACACTACATCTATCATAAACGCGTTGTTTTGTCAAAAATATCGGCGAAATATCGGGCTTGCGCAGATTGAAAATTTTGTCTATACTTGTGGTTATGAATACGGTAAGTTTGCATACATTTGCTTTTCCCGCGAAAATCAAGAAAAACAAAAGTTCTTGGAGCAGTTTTGTCGTACCGAGCAAAAAGAAAAAAAAGGAGAATGTGAGCGGAAAGATCGATAAAATTCTCTATCGCTAAACCGCTATGTACCTTATCGACAGTTCCGTGTGGGTTGCACTTTTTCTTGACTTTGATACGCAACATGAAAAGGCGGCGCAGTTTTTCGCAAATTTTGATTCCGCGAAGAAAATCTATTTGCCGTATTGCATCATTTCGGAAGTCGCCACTATTCTCGCATACAAACATTCAAAAGAACAGGCTGATAAATTTCTGGAATATATCCAAGAAAACAGCGATATCGTTATTTTTGAAAATCAAACGATTGCGGAAATGGGATTTTTCCAAAGAACACGCGAGAGAATCTCTTTCACCGATGCGGCGCTCATATACATCGCGCAAGCGTTCGCCCTGACCCTTATCACTTTTGACAGACAGATGGCGAGGTTGATTAAAAAATAAGCCTTTACAAAAAAGCCGCCTCCGAATTGCTCGGAAGCGGCTTGCCTGTTCCTTGATTTACTTTTTTTCCGCGCGTTTCGCAAGCTCTTCGTCGCGCAGTTTATGTCCCATAACGCCGCCTTTCATGGTGAGCGGGAATTCTGCGCGGAAGAGGATCTTCTTCGGAACTTTGTACGGAGCGAGATTTGCTTTGCAGTGAGCAATGAGTTCTTCTTCCGTTGCGGAATGCCCCGTTTCCAGAATCACAAAAGCTTCGACAATCTTTTTCCCGTCTTTTCCCATAGGCATGCCGACAGCTACTGCATTTTGGACGCTCGGATGAAGATACAGCACCTCCGCCACTTCTACGGGACTTATTTTCTCCCCGTTGTCGCCGATAATCAAGTTTTTTAAGAGGTCGGTTATGAAAAAATAGCCATCTTCGTCCATGTGCCCAAGGTCGCCGGTTTTGAGCCAAACCACGCCGGAATCGTCTACAGCGAACACGTTAGCCGTTTCTTCCGGGGAATTATAATAACACTCCATCATTTGCGGACCGCTTGCCCAGAGTTCGCCCTCTTCTCCGGCTTTTACTTCATAATACCGCCCATGTGTATTTTGTCTCATGATTTTCACATCCGTGTCCGGGAGTGGAATGCCGATTGAACCCGGTTTTGCTAAACCTGATAAAGGATTGCAGCAAATGACCGGCATTTCTGACATACCATATCCTTCCACCAGTTTACCGCCTGTGATTTTTTCAAAAGAGTCAATGCCGGATACTTCCATTTTTGCTCCTCCGACAACGCTGTTTTTAATTGATCTCCAATCTTTTCCTTGCTGATATCTTTTTACAAGCGCGAGGACCAGTTTCGGTACGCCGAGAAACGAAGTCGGTTTTTGCTTTTCTATCAGTTCCATAACTGACGGAACATCGTGCGCATCGGGGACGATAACCAGTTTTCCCCCGAGAGCAATGCATAAATTCATGGTCGTAATACCGAATGTATGAAAAATCGGTAACGCCCACAAAAATACTTCTTTCCCCGGTTTGGCATTAAAAAACCAGCTCTTGACTTGTTCCGTACTCGCCCAAAGATTGAAGTGAGTACGCTTCGCGGGTTTCGAAACTCCGGTCGTGCCGCTGGTAAAAATGAGGTCGGCGCCATCGGACGGTTTCGGAAAAGAATTTTCCAAAGCATCCCAATCTTTTTGCGGAACTTTCGCAAAAACCATCGCTCCGAAGAAGTGAAGCTCTTTGGCGTCTTCCCGTATGGCAGGACGAGACTCCTTAAAACGCAACAGATCCGCCTGCAACTTCTTTTCCTCTCGCTTGGCTTCCAAAACGCATACTTCATCTTGGTGTACCAAACAATCCTGTTCGCGCGCCTCCGCTTTTTTGAGCGCTTTCTTGAGTATTCGCGGATATCCGATTGGCGTCGGGAAAAGCAAAGATTTTGCTATGGGGAGAAATTCCGGGAAACTCGCAACTATCGGATTTGGCAAACCGAGCGCCATCGTAACCCGTTTCGCTATCGGGTAAAAAAGGCCGAGAGTTACAACCATAGTTGCGCCGGAGAATTGTTTTGCCAATTCTCTTTCGGTGCACAGCGGGTTGCAGGGAACTATCATGTCACTGAGCATATTGATGCCAAGATAACTTATTACGGCATGCGGGCAGTTTCCCATAAGAAGCACCACGCGGTCGCCATTCTTTACTCCCATATGCGAGAGTCTTATGGCAAATCTTCTCGCGAATTTACTGAGATGCTTATACGAAATATCTTTGCCCATAAAGTGGAGCGCAATGTTTTCCGGAAATTTCGCTACGGTTTCGTTGAACATTTCCACCAAAGTTTTTGGATGAGAAAAATCAAGATGATGCGGAACTTCTGGCGGATAGTGTTTCAGCCACGGTTTTGTCTCGGTCTGTACTGGTGTGTTCACAACGAACCTCCGTATGTGTCTGTCAAAGTGAAAAGTGTGCAATGATTATTGCATGAACCTGTACTATCTTTACCACAAAATATACTTTCTTGCAAGGCTTGTTCATCTTGACATTTACCTATATTTTTGGTACACCATATTTGGGTTTTAATTTCAACTTCCATTTGTGCTATTTGACACAGGAGAAAATTATGAACACATTTGTTGTGTTATTTGCCATTCTCGCGCCGTTTGTGCTCATCGCTCCGCTTCGGAGGGTATGCATTACATCGCACGTATTTCGGTTTTTCAAAAATTTGATGCCGCCGATTTCCGAAACGGAAAAGTCGGCGCTGCTTGCGGGAAAAATGGGCGAGGAAAAAACGCTGCTCTATAAGCCGAATTGGCGCGGGATATTTTCACCCGCAAAATGGGGGAAAATAACCGAGGAGGAAGAAAAATATCTCAACGGTCCGGTGGAAAAACTTTGCGCGATGATTGATGATTACGAAATTTCTCAAACTCGCGTGATTCCGCAAGAGGTCTGGGACTTCATGGAGAAAATTCAGATCTCTGCCATGAATATCCGAAAAGCGGACGGAGGTTTGGGATTTCATAAAACCGCACAGGCGAAAGTTTTCGTCAAACTCGCATCCAGAAGCTTTGATGCGGCGGTCGTCGCCATGGTGCCAAACTCTCTCGGACCGGCGGAACTGCTTCATCACAAAGGGACAGCCGCACAGAAAGCGCGCTTTCTCCCCGGTCTTGCCAGCGGAAAAACGATTCCCGCTTTTGCGTTGACGGAGCCGAATGCCGGCAGTGATGCGGGCGCGATGGAGGCATACGGGGTGGTGTACGCGTCCGAAGATGGGACGCCGATGATGCGTTTGAATTGGTCGAAGCGCTATATTACGCTTGGACCGATTGCAACGCTCCTCGGTCTTGCGTTCAAACTCTTCGATCCGGATCACATACTCGGAGACAAAGAGAATATCGGCATCACGGTCGCTCTCATTCCCATCAACGATGAAATGAGAGCGAAAGGCGTGAGTATCGGTCGGCGGCACGATCCGCTCGGAGCAAGTTTCCCGAATGGGCCGAATTTCGGTACGGATGTCTGTCTTCCGATTGACGAGTATGTCATCGGCGGGATTGCAGAAGTCGGAAAAGGCTGGGAAATGCTTATGGAATGCCTCTCGACGGGGCGGTTTGTTTCTTTGCCATCGGTTTCGGTCGGCGGTTCAAAACTCGCTTGTTTCGGCGTCGGCGCTTATTCCGGAATCCGCAAACAGTTCAGTACTTCCATCGGAAACTTCGGCGGCATTGAAGAGCATCTTGGACGAATGGTCGGGCTGACGTACTTAATGGAATCAACGCTCTACGCCGGAACGGGCATGGTGGACGCTGGTGAAAAATCGCCGGTGCTATCGGCAATCGCCAAGTATCACAATACGGCGAATCTGAAAAAAGTCATCAATCTCGGCATGGAAGTTTTGGGCGGAAAGGGCATTATGCTTGGACCGAAAAACTTTTTGGCAAACATTGCCCGAAGCGTTGAAATCGCCATCACCGTTGAAGGCGCGAACATCCTTACCCGGAGTATGATCATTTTTGGGCAAGGGTTCGTTCGTTGCCATCCGTGGCTTTTGAAAGAAATGCTGGCGCTTGAGATTGTCGATAAAAAAGCCGCGCTTCGGGAATTTGATCGCGCGTTCGTCGGGCATGCCGGATATGCGGTAAAAACGTTTTTCCGCGCATGGTTCTACGGACTCGGAATGTGGCGTTTCAGCTCTTCCCCAAAAAGCAAACCGTTCGTCCGCAGGTATTATCGCGAAATGAACCGTATGTCCTCCGCGCTCGGCTTAGTGGCGGAAGCTGTTCTGCTCCAGTTCGGCGGAAAACTTAAACGAGAAGAACGGATCTCGGCGCGCCCCGGCGATGTGTTGAGCTATCTCTATCAAGGAGGAGCATTACTCAAACGGTTCAGAGACAGTAATTGGGATGATGAACGACCTCTGGTGGAATGGGGGATGCGGCACTCTCTCTATGAGATGCAAACCGCCCTCGTCGGAGTTTTGGACAACTTCCCGTCGCGGACGATCGGTTGGATTCTTATGAGAATACTCTTTCCGTTCGGAAAGCCGCATTCTCCGCCATCCGATGCGCTTGAACAAACGCTTGCGCATATGATTACGGCACCCGGCTCCGCGCGGCGTATCGTAACGGAAGGCGTCTATATCCCGCCGCTTGATAATTTGGAGAATGAAAACCTTGCGCTTCTGGAAGTCGCACTGTATGCCGTTGTGGAAGCTGCTCCGATTGAGAAAAAAATTGCTCTGACGAAAAAAGACGGGAAACCGCGCGTCTTGACTGACAGAGAAAAGGAAGTGTTGGGAAAAGTAAAACACCTCCGCGAGAAAGTCATCGCCGTAGACGATTTCGAGTCGCTCTGAAGTGTAATACAGACCGGGTATTTTCTACCCGGTCTTTTTCTTGACTTTGTATGCTTTTTGTGGAAGTATGAAAGACAGTAAGCTTTTCTTAACGAATTGCTCATTTACATAATTATTTTTTTCGCCATTTGGACCCCAAAGGAGGCCAAAATGAACAAGCAGTGGAAAGAGACGGCGAAGATCTGTCTCAAATGGATACTTATAGTGTCCGTGTTGATTTTTGCCTTCAACAGGTTCGGACCATCGCGGGATGGAGAACAAACAGTGTCGTCCTACAGTGACTTTATGAAAGAGGTCAAAAGTGGACAGATTGAAGAGGTAGTGATTGAAGGGCGGACGCTTAAGGTAAGGAAACAAAGCGGCGAAACGCCGACAGTGTACGCTCCTCCGTCAGATCCTCATATGATTGATGATCTGATTGCGGGCAATGTGGAAATCAAAACCACCAAGCCGGAAGAACAGAGTGTGTTTATGACGATGTTCATTTCATGGTTTCCGATGCTTCTCTTGATCGCCGTGTGGATTATTTACCTGCGCAAGACGCAAGGCGGCGGCATTGGCGGTCCCGGGAAT
>CAYRXD010000029.1:0-15968 GCA_964428135.1 uncultured Candidatus Saccharibacteria bacterium
ACCGGGTGAGCAAAAAGAGGGATTTTTGCTTTTCCTAAAATGGGGGTAAGACCAAGGAGGTGGCTTCATCCGCCAAAAATTCCAAAAAACAGCGACGGAAAAGTATTAATCCATCTTGGGTGCGGGTGGGTGAATAATCCAAAATTTATCAATATTGATGCCCTGCCTCTCCCCCATATTCATTATGCGCGAGACATCAGAAAACTTGACGTACTCAATGATGATTTTGCTGATTTTCTTTATGCTTCACATACGCTTGAACATGTAAGCCACTTAGAGTTGCCGAAAATATTAAAAGAGTGGGCGCGGGTGATAAAAAAGGGCGGAACAATCCGATTATCGGTTCCCGACTTTGATAAAATTATTGAAATTTATCATTCCTCGAAAAATGATATAAAATCCATAAAAGACCCCTTGATGGGTGGGCAGGACTACGCTTATAATTTTCATAAAAGTGTTTTCAACGAAAAATATTTATCTGAACTCTTAATAGGCTCGGGTTTCCACAATATAAGGAAATGGGATGCCTCAAAAGATAATTATGGTTTTAATGATTTTGCGAAAAAATTTAAAGGAAGCATTAACTTAGAAGGGGATAAAACATGATAGACACTTTGCGACGTTATATAAGAGCTTACAGAAACAAAATCACCAACAAGCTTTTTGGGACTGTTTTTCTTAAACATCAAGGAAAGAAAAAAGGGGATGTTCTCCTCTCTTTTTCAACCGGACAATTTACACTCGCTCCAGGAGAATTCTATACCGACCCCCATTCGAACAACTGGGTATCTCTTGAGATTGCGCGTTTATTTGCCATCCGCGGATACGACATTGATGTTATTGATTGTTATGATAACAATTTTATCCCTCAAAAAAAATATACTGTGTGTGTTGACATGCAGTATAATCTCGCTCGCTTGTCTGCCTATCTTCCCAAAAGATGCATTAAGATTATGCATCTTGTAGGATCATACCCAGAATTTCAAAATAATGCAGAACAAGCACGAATCCATGCGCTTGAAAAAAGAAAGAAGGTAACACTTTTACCCACACGAACAGTTCCGACAACGAGTGACCCGAGTATTGCTGATTTCCTCGAAGGCTACGGGAACAAAACCGTTCACAACACCTATTCTCGTTTTGAGAAAAAAGTCATCCCTATCCCCGTACCGATAATGGAGGTATACGATTTCCCGAGTGAAAAAAATTTCGAGGAAGCAAAAAAACACTTTCTTTGGTTCGGCGGAGGCGGAGCCATCCTGAAGGGGCTTGACCTTGTGCTTGAAACTTTCGCCTTACTCCCCCATCTGAAACTCACGATCATCGGACCAGCATCATTCGGAAAAGAATTTGAAGAACTTTACGCGAAAGAATTGAACTTACCCAACATTACGAGATATGAAAAACCGCGGCTCAATCGAGAAAACGGCGAGAGCATGATTGGAGATATTCCCGTGCGCGAAATACTGAATCAGTGCGGTGCAGTACTCGGACTTTCCGCGTCCGAGGGCGGAGGCGGAGCGACGGTGCAGGCCATGCAGGGCGGCGTATTTCCTATTGTTACGCCAAACACCGGTATCAACGAAAACGCGCCGAGTGTCATCATAGAAAACCCGACGATTGAAAATATCAAAAAGGCAGTGGAAGATTTTTCCAACCTCCCCGCCGAAACAGTAGCAAAACTTTGCAGAGGTGCCCACCTATTCGCGACCGAGCATCACACCAAAGAAGCGTTTACGAGAAGCTATGAGAATTTTATAGACAACGTTTTGAAACTGCCCTCATGAAACAGTGCCGGTAATTCACAAAAACTCCTTTGTTTTTCTTGTATTTTCAGGTTTTTTGTGCATAATTAAGTCATGTCAGACAACAATAGAAAAGTATACGCGTATATTGACGCCTCAAATCTTTTTTACGGTGGAAAAAAATCCCTCGGTTGGAGTATTGATTTTGAAAAGCTTTATAAATATCTCCAAGACCGATTCCAAGCATCGCAGATTTTTTACTTTGGCGGCGTTGAAATCCATAAATTTCCTTTCGATTATCTCACCAACGAGACAGTTTCTTTGAAAGACCTTGAAACATACTTAATTGAACATATTGAGAAAAACAAAAAAGAACTAACGGGCGCTAAGCTGGCACTCCTTGACCGCCATCTAAAGCAAGTGTATTTTTACCGGAAACTTGAGAAGTTCGGTTTCCAACTCGTTTTGAAGCCGGTAAAAACGTACGAGGACGAAGAGGGCAATCAAAAACGTAAGGCAAATTGCGACGTTGAAATGGCGTTCTACCTCATGCGCGACAAGGATGCGTTTGACCGTGTGATTATACTTTCCGGCGATGGAGACTTTTTGCCTGTATTAAAATACCTTCGTGAAGTAGGTAAAAAGGATGTGCTCGTTCTTGCACGTGGGCGCAGAACCGCGAAAGAGATCAAGCGATTTGCCGGAGATAAATTCATGGATTTCACCCATAACCTGAAGGCTCGTCTTGAGAGGATTGCTCCATAAAAACAGCAAACGGCACCGATTGAGGATGCCGTTCAAGTCTGTTACATCTAGTATAGCAAGACCATTTCTTTTGTCAAGCGTATGTTACTTACACATTTACTTACTCAAATGGACACCCCCCTTATCTCCGTCATAATCCCCGCCCATAATTCCGCAAAAACCATTGCGGATGCGGTTCGAAGTATTCTTGACCAAACCTATAAAAATATAGAAGTTATCGTGGTGAGCGATAACAGCACCGACGGCACAAAAGAGGTAGTGGAGGATATTGCAAAATCCGACCAACGCGTACGTTTTTTTTTATTACCGTACGACGACCCGCACCGTTTTAATAAACGAGGAAAAAATATCAATGCCGGCTATTCCGCAAGAAATTACGGATTTGAAAAAGTACGCGGCGAGTGGATCACTTTTCAGGACGCCGATGATGCCTCTCTTTTGAACCGTCTTGAGGTGCAATATAATCTGGCGCAAAAATATAATGCCACACACCTCTGTCTCGACTGGCAAAAATTTGATGCGGAACTTACCGGAAAAAAACTTGATATTGAAAGGATTTTCAAAGAACACGCCGATATAATGATAAGACCGAAAGGAATCATCGCCCTAGCTAAAAAAACCAAAGGAATCATTATTCCGCTTCTTGGGCCACTTAATAAATATATTCCTTTTGAGTGGAAACGCTTACCGGTAATCAATAAACTCTTTTTCGGCTCACTGGACACCTATCCCGGCACCGGAAACAGCCCGCTTTTCAAAAGAGAAGTTATTGAGAAAGTAAAATTCCGTCCCCTTACCGAACGCATCTGGCCGTCATTCATGGGGCGTGGCGCCGACAGGGACTTTAATTTTCAAGTTGCCGAAACGTTCAAAAATAGTTACGTTTTCTTTATTCCTCTGTATATGTGGCGGCAAAGCGGCCAGAATACTCGATACGCCGATTATAACAAATATATCCAATGAAATTTAGTATCGTTACTCCCGTCTATAACGGCGAAAAGTTTATCGCTGAAACTATCGAAAGCGTTCTTTCTCAAGAGGGTGATTTTGAGATTGAATACATTATTATGGACGGCGGCTCAGGTGACCAAACGGTTGAAATTATAAAAAAATATGATGCGCTTCTCAAAGAAAAAAAATATCCCGCGCGCTGCAAAAAAATAATGTTTTCTTGGCTTTCGGAAAAAGACGGTGGTATGTACGACGCGGTAAACAAAGGGTTCGCACGTGCTACCGGGGATATATATGCGTACCTCAACGCGGATGACACGTATTTGCCAGATACGTTCAAGGTGGTTTCGGAAACTTTTTCAAAATATGGAGAAATACGATGGCTCAAAGGCATTAATTCCGTTATCGACGAATCCTCGAAAACAGTCAAAACAAATCCCTGTTATATGTATAATCAAGAATGGATAGGAATGGGTGTCTACGGCATAAACGCTTACTTTATTCATCAAGAAAGTGTATTCTGGAGAAGCGAACTCTGGAAGACCGCGGGCGGGATTGACGGAAAATTAAAACTTGCTGGTGACTATTATCTTTGGACACAATTCGCAAAATTCGCCCCTCTTTGGTCCATTAGTGCGACACTCGCCGGATTCCGAAAAAGATCCGGGCAGAAAAGTGAAGATATGAGCGGATACAGGAAAGAGCAGTTTTCGGTCATTCAAGTTCCAAAAAATTGGCTCGTATTTCGAATAAAACTATTCTTTTGGACCAGATCAAAACTTCCGACATTTTTCGAGCCGGTGTTCCGATTTTTATACAGAGTCCTGTTCCAAAAAAGAAACGCATATTATATAGCTCTCAAGAACGGCGAACCGACAAAAGAACAAGCTTACTCATTTATCATATGAAAAAAATAATCATTCTTCAGCATGGCGGCGGAGAACTTGCGAATCAGCTGTGGACATTCGCGAGTGTTTATGCGTATTGCAAAGAAAAAGGGTATGATTGCCGAAATTACTCTTTCTTCGAATATGGGCACTATTTTAATATTCCTGTTGGAAATAAAATTATAGAACTTTTATTTTTTCTCCCCTTCCGCAATTATCATGGAAGGAGGCACGCTCCTCGGACGCGATTTTTCAGGTATATTTACAAAATGTATGTGAAAATTATTTTAATTTTACACAATAATCAAAGTGTGTCATCGGTAAACACTGCGGGGAAAAAATATTTTTTGCCGCCGACAGAAGAGAATGCGCAACTCGAAGCAATGGTAAATAAAAACGACACCGTCTATTTTACCGGATGGCTTTTTCGAAACCCGAAAGGGCTGGAAAAATATCAGGCGGACCTCGCCGCATATTTTACACCGAGAGCAGAATATTCTCTTCCGACGAAAAAGAAGATCACTGATGTCAGAAAAATGTACAAAAACATAATCGGCGTACATATACGCCAAAGCGATTACCGAACTCACAAAAGCGGAGAATACTTCATTCCTCAAGAAAGAATCCGGACGATCCTGGATGAGTACCTGACGAATTTCAAGAAAACCCCCGAAGAAACACTTTTTATTACTACATCCGACGAACCGATTGAAGAGAATCTTTTTAAGGGTCTTAATATTCAATTAAACAAAGGCAACGCACTTGAAGACCTCTACACCCTTTCCCTTTGCGACACCATTATCGGCTCAAATAGCAGCTTCGGCAACTTCGCCGCATATTTAGGCAACAAATCTCACATCGTTTTTCAAAAAAAGACGATAGATTGGAAATACTACAACGGCAAAGATAAGTATTTTATAGACAAGCATAGCGTCATGTACTTATAAAACTATTTTTCAAGTATAAAGTAGTGGCTTCCGGGAGCATCAAAATGAACAAAGTCTTTGATAATTTTTAGTCCGGCTTTCTCAATATGTTCTTTTATGAACCCAACAGAATAACCTTTTTTACCTATTTCCCAATAATGCTGCCCGTCAAAAACATGTTTTTTGAAGGATGGTATTTTTATAAAAATATTTTTGTAATTAATAAGGGGTACTTTTAAGAGAAAATGAAGAAGAATCCTCCTTCGATCGGGTAATGAGATAACGACATGTTTCTTGGAAATTCGCGACATTTCTTTCAAATTTTTCACAAAGTGTTCGAAAGGTATATGTTCAAGAACCTCAAAGGCGCACACGGCGTCAAAGGTATTATCGGCGAGCGGCAGCTTACTGACGCTCGCTACAACATCCGGCTTAAGGTCCGGATCAATATCGACCGTCGTTACCTGTACGCCTCGATCGCGAAGTATGTATGTAACTAAGCCGTTTCCCGGACCTATTTCAAGAACCTTCTTGGCTTTTATATCCTGCAGTATTTCAATCTGATAAAAAAAACTGACCCAACGCGCTTTGCTGTTATATTTTTCATCAAAATAATGAGATTTATTAACTTGTTTTTGTATCGGTTCCATAAATAAAATTTAATATTTTTCTCGCGTACTCGTCCCATGTATATTTTTGAACGTCTGCTTTCGCCTGACGAGCGAGTGTTTCAGAAAGGGTCGTGTCATTCAAGAGTTTTTCTATCCCATCCGCAAGGGCTTGCGGGCTGTCCGGCTCGACTAAAAGAGAGTTTTTCTCATTCAGTACTTCCTTTAAGGAGGGCAGATTCGAGGCGACTACGGGCACACCAGAGGCTAGATACTCGAACATTTTTATCGGGGAGGTATATTTAACTGATTCTTCGCTTTTGGCAGAGTTCGGCAGGAGCAGGATGTCGGCGGATTGCAAATACTTTGGTATTTCTCTTTTGGGTTTATTTCCACAAGAAAACATGTTTTTAATCCCCTCTTCTTTCATTTTAGAGGTGAACTCTTTTTGTTCGCCTTCGTCTCCGCCGATAATAACAAAAAGGATACCTTTCTTGCCGCCGAGCAGTTTCGCGGACCCGAGCACGGTATCAACGCCTTTCCAGTCGTACAAGTGCCCGACATACATGGCTATTTTTTTATCAAGAGGGAGATGAAGTTCCTGCCGCAATGCATTTTGGTCTACTTTATTTTCAAACTCCGAAAGTTCAACGCCGTTTTGCGCCGTGATTGAATTTTTAAAACCACTTTTCATTACCTGCCGCCTCGTTCCTTCCGAATTGCAGACTATCTTTGCATGACGACCTAAAAGCAGGCGGGTTATGCGGCTCCTTCTTTTGGACCAATTGTGCACATTATACACGACACAGAAGCCTCTCATACGAAAGACAAAAAGGGATATAATATCCCGGCTATAGATAATAGTATCTTTTTGCGTTTTTATAAAAAACAATTTGAAAGAAAAAACTGCGAGTTCCGTCAAAAAAGCAAGCCGCCCGCCGTGTGACATCACATCAAAACACGATATTTTTTGAAAGGCAAAGTTCCTTTTTAGTCCATAATACTCAAAAATATCATCTCCGAGATTATGCTGCCGGTCGGGCACCACAAGCGATACATCGTTCCCAAGTACGGCAAATTTCTCGCACGTCTTCCCTATCTGGTACCCGTGCGCCCGATCGGTCGGCATCTGTGTATTGGCGATGTAGATGATTTTCATTATTTTTTGTGTGCGTAATGCGCCTCGACGGCGTCCAATCCCTTCTCTTCTTCCTTTGTGTTTGACCACTCTGTTTTGTGAATATACCCGCGTTCGCCCTCAAGGCAGTAAATGCTCATGCGGTAAAACAGAGAGAGGGTCTTCACTTTACTTAAGAGACCTTTTTCTTTGAGAAGGTTTGCTAAAGGAAATACTGTAGTGTTCCAGTTGCTTAATTCCGTAAACGAACCCGCGGTGTTCGTCTCGCCTTCCCTGGTCAACGTCGTCTCTGAAAGATCAAATTTCCCTCCCATAATCTCAAGCATTTCTTTCGTAAAAAACTCAAATGAACCGCGAAGATTGAGGGGTTTCGGCAAATGGAGCCACTCCCTCAATCGCCTCTGGGAATTACCCGTTGAATTAGTAAGGATTAACCAATCTTCTTGCGGAAGAATATCCATAAACATCTTGTCAGTGAGGATAAAATTATCATCATGGGTAAAAAGAAATTTGTCGTATTTTTTATAGTCATTTTTTTCAAGCCACTGATTTGAATTGCCCCAATCGCCTATCATGTTGGGTTCAAGGATATATTTCCAACCAAGCGCTTCTATTTCCGGCACGGTGGCGATTTTATGGTAAAAAATACGATCGTAGAGGTCTCGGCGGCTATAGCCAAGATTCGGAAGCAAGCCTTTCTTCTCTTCTGCCGCATGAGAAGGATCCCTGTGCGATACCACGAATAAGTCAACTTCCCACCCGTCAGGAATTTTTTGCAAAGCTATCTTTTCAAAAAAATGAAGCGGGAAATGCCAGCCTCCCGCCACCACTGCCAGTTTTTTCATTTAGGCTTTTGTAATCATTGATAATGAAGGAAATCGTTCGTCAATCACCTTAAAAGGTACCTTCGTGCCGCGGAGTTTTTTGCAATTGTATTTTATCATCCATTCGACATTATCTCTTTCTTCCGAACCTCCCTCAAACACAACAATCGCACCGCGTTCCACCTGGTCTTTAACAGCCTCATAGAGGCGTTCTATCGTCTCGCCTTTATTGGATACATCGACATGAAGCATATCAAATTCTTCGGGAGTTTTTAGCCATTCGTCAAAGTTATTTTTTGACAAAGTAACGTATTTTGTAAGACCATAGCGGTCTATGTTTCCTTGCACTTCCGGAAGAGTAGAATGTTTGAACTCATAATCTTCGAATAAATCATTAGCATAAATATGCCCGTCTCCAAGCTTATCCAAAGCCATAGCCATTACCACCGTGGAGTACCCCATAAGAACACCGAACTCAACAATTTTTTTTGGCTTATGCTCCAAAACGAGATCGTATAAAGTCTGCCCAATATCATTCTCGCTATAGGAGGTTTCTATTTCTTTAGGGTTTGTATACTGCATTGAAGTCCTTAATTAAATGACAAATTCGTTTTACATCTGCAACACTTACCCCCATGTGCAAAGGCAACAGAAGATATTTTTCTTCCAATTCATCCATTACCGGGAATTGTTCGTGCTGGCGTCCGCCAAAAATGGTGTATTGGTCGTTCCTGTAGTGATGTGTTCCCGATTCAATGCCGTTTTCTTTCAGATGCTTCATAAGCTCCGGACGCTTGTCTACAATCACCATCGCAAACCATGGATAGGCGGTAATGCCTTCCTGACGGTACGCTTCCATGAGTGTTTTGTGGTGCGACGCAATTTTATTGAATACTTTCAGATTACCAAGCCCGATAGCCGCGCTCACGTCATTCATGTGGTATTTATACCCCGCCTCTACTAAATCGGTATCCCCGAGTTTTTGCTTTTGTTCGCGATCATATCCGAACCAGCGAAGACGTTTCCCTTTCTGATGAAGAATATCATCTTTACAAATGAGAACCCCGCCATCACCGGTCGTAAGAGTTTTGATAGCCTGAAGAGAAAGACAGGCAAAATCCGCTTTCCCCCAAAAATCCGAGGCGACCGCTTGCGCCGCATCTTCAATGAGGATGATTTTTTTCTCGCGCGCAATATCAAGGAGCTCTTTGAGCCCGCGGTTGTTCCCGCCGAAATGCACGAATACGATAGCTTTTGTCTTTGGAGTAATTTTCTTTTTTACATCTTCCACGCTGATATTCAAATCACGATCAATATCAGCAAATACAATGGTCGCCCCGCGATGTACCAACGGCAGGTTAGTCGCCGTACAAGTAAGCACGGGTGTAATTACTTCATCTCCTTTTCCTATTCCCGCGAGTTCATAAGCGAGTTCAAGCGCCGCCGTCCCTGAATTCACGGTTGCGACATTTTTTAAACCGAATGCTTCCGCAAATTTTTCTTCAAATTCCTTCACACGAGGACCTTCGGCGAGCTGTCCGCTTCGAAGAACCTTCATGGTATTCCACACTGAATACCAGCTGACGTAGGGCTTAAATAGTTTTACTTTTCGCATAAATATTCTTTTAATCCTTCCTCAAATGTATAAAGAGGTTTCCAACCGAGCTCTCTCATTCGCGAGCCGTCCATCTGGTATTTCATGTCCATGCCGGGGCGATGAGAGGGGTGCGTTTTTATTTCAAGCCCCGTTACCTCACGAGCTTTTTCAATGAGATTTTTTACCGTAAAG
Organism: uncultured Candidatus Saccharibacteria bacterium; assembly: GCA_964428135.1. Lineage (GTDB taxonomy): Bacteria > Patescibacteriota > Minisyncoccia > Phycocordibacterales > CAIJYI01 > CAIJYI01. The sequence continues at coordinate 9,634 of CAYRXD010000029.1, forward strand.
CCGTCATTCAATGTGACATTGAACACACCGAGACCTTTTTCTAAAATAAGGTCAACCGCCGAAGGGATATTTTTGACATAGATGTATTCGCGATAGCCAGTCCCCTCTTGATGGAGCGGAATGGAGTAGCCTGTTTCGATGCTTTTCTTGATTGCCGACATAATTTTCGCGGGGTCTTGGCGCGGACCGAAGACGTTGCAAAATCTGGTCTCCGCGGTTTTTCCTTTCAGTACCGGGTACGTGTTGTCGTAGGAAGTACGAATAAGCGAGCCTGCCGCTTTCGCGCACGAGTAGGGATTTTTCGGTAAGATAATTTCACCCTCTTTCATTTGGTGGTCGCATTCACCGTACACTTCATCGGTAGAAACATAAATAAGTTTTTTCAAATTCGGAAGATTGCGGCAGGCTTCAAACGCATGCAGGGTGCTCAGTATATTTTTACGAAGAGTACGATAAGGCTCGCGGACCGAATAATCAACGTCCGTAATTGCTGATGCGTGAATAACATAATCCGGATTTTCGTCTAGAATAATGTTGATGACTTTCGGGTCCGCCATGTGCTCTCGATAGAGCTTGAAAGAACCGTCAATAATTTCAGGGCGGGATCCTTCAGAGAGATTATCGATCACAACCACTCGCCAACCCTTTGCTACGAAATATTCTGTCACATGGGAAAAAATAAACCCGAGCCCTCCGGTTATAAGTATTTTCGGCGGAAGCGAAGCGTCGTTTGATTCCTCTCTCCCCCCTATAAAGCGGCGAATTTTTTGCCGTATGATCTGAGTATAATAACGCATAGTATGTAAAATATACCTTATTTCTGCTTCTCTGGCAACGGAAGATCATTTTCCAAGGTACCGAAAAAGCTCTCCTGTTAAGTGACCAATACCATGTCTCAATGCGTATTCAAGAAAGCTCTTTTCATGTATCACTCTTTCTTTCTCCGACAACGACAGGATCGTTTTGAGTTTTTCCGCAAGGTCACCAGCATCTCTTTCTTTGAACAAAAAAGGTTCTGATAAAATATCCACGAGCGAAGTATTCGAGGCGACTGTCAGGCATCCGCTTGCCATCGCTTCGAGAATAGTCTTATCAAACGAGCCGGAGTCGGTGAGGTTTACATATACTTCATGCCGTGCGTAGATTTCTGGGGTTTTGCTGTTTTGGACACTTCCTTCAAAAACAACCTTGTTCTTCTGAAGCAACGGCTCTGCTTTGTTCCGTATCATTTTCAAGTATTCTTCATCTTTCGAGAGAGCGCCTCCAACGAGAGTCGCATGAAAATTATAACCCCCCCGTTCGAGTAAAAGTAACGCGTCAATGAACACGTCTATATTCTTTACGGGCGAAATTCTTCCGATGCAAAGAATAGAATTTTTTATCCGAACCGTAGAAGAATTTTTTTTAAAGAGTTCCGTATCGACGCCGACCGGCATTAATTTTGTTTTTTTGAATCGTGCAGTGTAAGAGAACGGCGATGTGCAAAATACAACGTTCGATAACATCACTGCTATTTTGGTAAGAATCCCGCCTTTTTTGTGATTGCGCCACAAGGCGACCTTTTTCCCCCATATACGCCACAAAAAACCACCGAGTAAAATGTACTCTTGGTTCATGTGGACAAAAACGCTATCGTAATTTTTTCGTTCTTTCCAAATGTATGAATAAAAACGAACGAGATATTTCAATCGCGAAATACCCGCTTCCTTTCCAAGAGACAAAACTTTCACGTTCGCGGGCAAATCATATTCGCCTTTTCCCAAACAAACAACGGTTATTTTTTCGCAATGTTTTGAAAACTCTTTTATCCACGCATGAAAAAAACCAAGGACATCATCATTTTTATCAACTTTTTGAGTGAAGATAAGAAGTTTCATGTTTTGTTACCATACACACCATCCAGCAAATCGAGATCTTTTCCGCTTGACTTCAAGAGGTTGATGTTTTTTTCGGCAAGAGCGCGGAGAGCAGCAACACCGAGAATATCACCAACTTCTTTCTCGTACATATCCGTAAACGCCGCAAAATCTTTGATGAAACAATGCCCGCCCGCGCCGCGCCCGCTCTGGTGTATCGGATCAAGATGCGTACTTCCGACGCGCGGATCGCCAGTCATGCCTTTCTGTACGACGGAATAATCAATGCCATACTTTTGCGCAAGATCATAGAGCATATTGATATACACGACCTTAAAATAGAACCAGCAGTTGCCGCCATATTTGATAAGCTCCGCTTCGGCTGCTCCGCATACAAGCTCAAAAGGCGCTTTCGGGAGTACATCAATCACGCCCTGTGCAAGCTTTCGAGCTTCATCGCTTTCAACGGGAATGCCGACGATATTTCGGTTTGGATGCGCAGCATCATAAGCGGCGGTTTTTTCGGTCAGAAATTCAGGACTATGGAAAACGAAAATATCGGGGTTTTCTTTTTGAATGGACACCGTCGTTCCGGGCACAATAGTCGACTTAATGACGGCGACTTTCCCTTTTCCGACGAGCTTCACCACTTCCCGCACAATGCTATCATCGAATCCTTCGGGGGTTGTAGGGGTGGGAACAGCAATGAAGACAATATCGCACTCGCGAATCAAATCGGCATTCCCTTCGTGCCCGTTTTCTTTCGCGTATCGCACGACGGGAAACCCGCGCGCTTCGAAATCATCGGCATAATGTTTTCCTATCCACCCCTGCCCGATAAAGCCGCAAAGAGGTCTATTGATTTTTGTGTCTTGCATATTCAATACAACCTGACTGTTAATTATTTTGTTACACACTTATTCCATCGGCGGCAATATGAGCGGAGGGGTTGTAGTAACCGCCTGACCTACGCCAAAGCCCTCCGCCCCCAATGAATGTATCTTATCCACAGGGCTTCGTCCCGCCTCCAGGTCTCGCAAAACGCGCGCGACTTCTGCGTTGTCGGGATTCAGTCTCGCCACATCTTGTATTTGCCTGACAGCATCGAATGTCCGCCCAAGGCGGTAATAGGAAAGACCGAGAAAGTACTTTGCGTTCGAATAGTCCGGCTGAAGAAAGACCGCTTTTTCTAAAACAGAAAGAGCCCGCTCATAATCGCTCTTATGATAATACAAAAACCCGAGCTGAAACAAAAGAGCCGGATCGCTTTGGTTTTCTAATACGGCTTTTTCAAGCACTTCAAGAGCGCTTTTTATATTCCCCGCCCTAAACTCCAACTCCGCAAGAAGCGCAGAACTTTCCCGAAAATCCTTTTTTAACTCCAGAGATTTTTTTAAAGAAATACGAGCGCTGTCCGTATCGCCTTTTGCGAGACTGATTTGCGCCAGACCGGAAAATATTCGCGGATCGCTCGGAGAAAGAGATGCGGCCTTTTCATACGCGGACCGCGCGCCTTTATATGCGTCCTCTGAAAGACCTGTAATATCAAATGGTATCACAAAAGCGAGGACGTTTCCATAAGCGATATGGTTGATGTAATTCTCGGGATCTTCTTGTATTGCCTTCTTTGCTTTTTCAACGGCGGATCTGAATAATTTTTCAAATTCCGCCCGGAGAACATCGGGAGGAATATTCTCTCTTTCAAGCAGCTGCCGAAGGCGGTATATCTCCAACAATGAGAAGTCGCGGTAGTACGCATCGCTTCTCATGAGACTGATAGCTCGGGTAAAGCGTTCCTCCGCCGCATCCGTCCTCTCTTCCTTTACGGCAATGACCCCCTCCCGATAGGCGAGTACGGAGCGATAGCCTAAAAACAACTTATACCCTCCAAACAGAAGGCATGCGAATATCACGCCAAATAACGCAACCACCGACATTCGCCGCCGACCGACAAAGAGAGCGTACTCCGAAAATTTCATGCTGTTTCCCGCAAAAAGCGAACCGACAAACAGACCCGTGAGAAGAAAGGCGAGAGCAAACAGTACTGCGCCTGCATTGCTCGCAAGAGAAGCCCCCCAGAGGCACAGCGCGCCAAAAAACAACAGCAGAGAAAGGCGCCGCCCTTCTTTACTTGTGCGGCGTGAAGGGAAACGGATCGTCCGCCAGCCGAGCAAAATGAAGATCAATAAGAACACCGCCCATCCGAGGAGTCCGAGGATTCCTGTTTCTACAAAAATCGTTGGGGGTGTTGCGGCGCCGTTTTGAAGATCCATGTCCCACGCTGGAAGCATATTTGCCGCAAGCGAATGATGCTTTGCCCATTGTTTGCCGAACCTGTTCGGACCGGCGCCTAAAAGGGCGGTACTGAATCCTTCGGAAAGCGTCCCGCGGAAAACGGCGAATGTTTCCGAAACAGAAGGCTTTGCTATAACGTTCCCCGTTTCGCTCCCTTTTACAAAAGCGGACAGCATCTGAAAAGAGAGCGCGATAAAAGCCGAGACAAAGAGGAGGCTCAAGGCGGATAATATTCTTTGTTTCGTTCGGAGAAATAGCGCGATGAGAATGGTTAGCGCAACAAGAACAATAATTTCCAGTGCCGTTCTCTCACCTGCGCCGCCGCCAAAAAACGACACCCAAAAAACTCCGGATTTCAGAGATGACAAAAGAGAAATGCCCGCAATCGCACAAAGAGAAAGAAAGATTGTTTGTGTCGGAGCAAAAATGGCGCCGCGCATAAACCATAGCACCAGCGTAAGCACGAACGCACTGTACGAGACAAAAGACAAAAATATGTTTTCCCACAGACCGACGGATGCTTCCTGTAAAGTAGCTGCTAAAATCGGAAGAAAAAACACCGACAGAAGAATGCCGACGATCATTTTTTCTAGAAACACGCCTTTGTTTGAATGCACTTCTCCATTATACACGACAATTTCAGCCCGCCGCAATTTTTGCGTTATTAACCCGCCGCGAATAATACCATTCATGTCCATATAGCAAATTCTAGCATATGCTAGAATTTGCTATATGAGCAATGGAGGGTATTTTCGGCTCGGGCTACTAAGGCGCTGCTAAAAAGTTTTTCGCGAGTGTAGCAACCTCGCCTGCGTTCTCCGCCGCCATAAGTTTCACCCTCAGTTCTTTCGCGCCGGGGAATCCTTCAACGTACGCTTTGTAATGTTTTTTCATGATGGCGAAATTTTTCACACCCGCAAAAAGTTCTTCAAAAAGACGCGTATGTTCAAGCATGACGCAGAACTTTTCTTCAAGTGTCGGTGCCGACTCAATTCCGGAAAATAGCCATGGGTTGCCGAAAATCCCGCGGCCAATCATGACGCCGTCAACGCTTGTTTCTGCAACTTTCTGTTTTGCTTCGATAAGGTTTTTCACATCGCCGTTGCCGAGAATGAGCGTTTCGCTTTTCAACTCATCGCGTATCGCGACCGCCCGCGCAATCACATCCCAGCGCGCGGGAACATCAGACATTTCTTTCTTCGTTCGCGCGTGAAGCGTGATAGCGGACGGGTTCGTTTCAAGAAGCGCGGGGAGCCACGTCTCAATTTCGTTTTTATGATACCCGATGCGCGTTTTGACGGACACCGGCAAACCGCCCGCGCCTTCTTTGGCCGCCAGAATTATTTCTTTTGCAAGCTCCGGAACTTTAATGAGCGCCGCGCACGACCCTTGCTTTTGAATATTCTTCTCCGGACAGCCCATGTTGATATCAATACCGTCAAACCCGAGCTCGCGCACAAGCTCGGCGGTCTTTCGAAAATTCTCCGGCTTCGAACCGAAAATCTGCGCCACGATAGGTCGCTCGTCTTCGGTGTACTCAAGGTCGCGCAAAAGCCGTTCCCGCCCGGGACTCATCAATCCGTCGCACGACACGAATTCCGTAAACATCACGTCCGGCTTCCCATACTCCGCAATAATACGCCGAAAAGCCGCATCGGTAACATCCGCCATCGGCGCAAGCGCAAAAATGGGCTTTTTAAAATTTTTCCAAAAGTTTTTTGACATTACGGCAATAGTAAAGAGAAAATGTGAAAAAGTAAAACCCCCAACCTACTATACGTTCGGTTGGGGGTTGCTCTGGCTTCGTTCGCAGTTCTTAAAAGTAAAGGACTGAGAGTGTGAAGAGCCTACTTAATTCCTCGGTCATGGTTTGCTGATCACAGTACACAAACCAATTTCCCTGCATATCTTCAAGAGACCCTCTTGAGTTTGCTCGACATGAATACTCCGTTGTATCACCCATTTTCATTTTTCTCAGAAAATTTGAAATAAGTGTTATGTCCTCGTGAGTTCCTTGTATAGCTTTTCTTCTCAGAGACAACGTCACTCCTGTGCTCGTGTACTCTGATCATACTACGCTACGTTTTCGTCTAACAAATCCCTTCTGCGTCTAAGTGTAGAATCTAAGTGAATCTAAGTGAATCTAAGTGAATCTAAGTGAATCTAAGTGAATCTAAGTGAATC
>CAYRXD010000030.1:0-9705 GCA_964428135.1 uncultured Candidatus Saccharibacteria bacterium
GCAATCAAATGCACGGCATTCCTCTGCCGTGCGCGTTCGCGCTTTATAAGTTTTTCCATTTGCTTGTCTTTCATCGTATTTAGTATAGCAAAGATTTGAAATGAAAAAACACTTGACAAAATTAATACATTATGTATACTACCGTAGAGCAGAATATCCCGTTCTGCCTGCACAGGAGAAAAATATGAACGTAAAGTTTGGCGTAAGTACAAGCGCCTTTAGTGTTTTTTGTGACGGGGGGAAGGTTTTTTTATACAACCCCAATGGTTCGAACGTCGAAGTAAACGGCGATGTCAATGAATTTGAATTCTCGTCGCATGAAACGGGTGTCGGCTTAGTTCGGCGTAAAGCGACCGAAGAAAAGACTCCCGCCGCAGACTGAAAACGAAGATGAAAAATAACATCCCCTCACCGTACTCCGGCGGGGATGTTTTTATTTTTACTTGGAGGTTCAACCTCCAAGTGATATACTATTTTCTAAAAATAAAATGCTTGGTGGTTTCAATGACGGACAAATTCAAGATGCCGATGAATATAATAACGCCAATCTCGCGTCCGGACAAGGGCACGAGTGAAAGAAGATGCCGGAATGGCGCAAAGAACAGCGCAGAGGAAAGGATGATCAGGCTCAAGAAGAAAGCGCCGAGAAGATACTTGTTCGAAAAGAACTGCATGCGCCAGAGAGGATTGTGGAAGTCCTTGAGAGAAAATGCGAACAATATGGAATAGAGAGAAAGAGCGGCGAAGATCACCGTGCGAACTTTTTCTATCGGCATCGCAAGGAGAAGTGCGGCGGCGTACAACCCAAGAAGACTTACTCCCGTGACTCCGCCGATGGCAAACAAAAATGCGCGGATCTTTGTCGTAAGAATATGCTTCATGGAAGTTTCGCGCGGATCGCGGCGCATATTTCCTTCTTCCGGCGGTTCGAATGCAAACGCAAAATTCATGAATCCTTCGCCGACGATATTGGCAAAAAGTATCTGCCCCGGCAAAAGCGGAAGAGGGCTTCCGGCGAGAAGCGCCGCCCCGGCGATAAAAACTTCGCTGAAACTCGTAGACAAGAGATAGATCACGATCTTTTTTAAATTAGCAAGTATGCGCCTTCCTTCTTCGATTGCACCGACAATGACGCTAAAGTCGTCATTGAGTAAAATTATATCCGATGCTTCTTTCGCCACCTCCGTTCCGCTCCCAAGCGCAATACCGATATTTGCCTTCCTGAGGGCGGGGGCATCATTTACCCCATCGCCTGTCATGGCAACCACTTCGCCCTGTTCCTGTAAAATGCGAACGATGCGCTGTTTTTGATGAGGAAGCACCCGCGCGAATATCGAGTGTTCCAAAAGCGCGGCGCGAAGCTCGCTGTCGGACAGAGATTCGATATCTCCGCCCGTGAGAGCTCTTTCTTCTTTTTTCGCAATGCCGACAGCGAGAGCCACGCTTTCCGCTGTGCCGGAATAATCCCCCGTCGCCATGATAACCCTCGCTCCGGCGTCTTTCGCTTTTTGGATACTCGCCGCAGCGTCGGGGCGTACGGGATCATGGAGGGCGATCAATCCCCCGAAAACAATACCCTCGGGAATTACCGCCCCCATTTCTTCTGAAATGTTTTGCATACTCGTGTCTTGATACGCTACGCCGACCATGCGCATACCGGCGGCCGTTTTCTCGTTCTGCATCTCCTCAAACCGTTTTCGCGTTTCATCCGAAAGCGGGGAGGATTTTCCAAAACGATGAATGAGCGTTGCATGCCCCAGAAGAAGCTCCGGGGAGCCGAAAAATATGAGCCGCATCTTTTTGTGCTCCTTCCTCATATGAAGCGAAGCGGAAAATCGATTTTTCGATTCAAACGGCAAAAAATCAATGCGCGGAAATTCCTCAAGCAAGAGTTCCTGTTTTACTCCGGACACAAACCCCGCGGCGAGTACCGCCCGCTCCACCGGACGACCGTGAATGACATATTCCTCTCCTCCTTTGTCTCCCCCTTCCCGATACGCATTGCTTGCAAGAATCGCCATATCAAGCACATCTTGCCCGTCGCGATGAGATGCCTCAATAGAAGCCAGGGCGGCTCCTCTGCTATCGGCGGCAAATGTTTCCGCTACAACGATTTCTTCCACGCGCATTTTTGCCTCGGTAAGCGTACCCGTTTTGTCGGTCAGAATGACGGTCGTGCTTCCAAGCGTTTCCGCCGCAGAAAGCTCTTTGACGAGACCGCCTTTTTTCAATACCGCCTCCATTCCGATAGCAAGCACCACCGTCACGGCTATCGGAAGACCTTCCGGCATGACGGCGACGGCTATCGCGATGGAAATAAGAAGCATTTCCGAAAACGGCTCGGCGCGGACGAGCCCTAAAAGAAAAATAAAAAGCACGGCAGTGAGGACGATGACGGTAAGAAATCTTACGAGTTCAGCAACGCTTTTTTGAAACGGCGTGACGGTTTCTATATTTTCGGACAGACTCTTGGCTATGCGTCCAAGCTCCGTACGTTCACCCGTTTCCACGACCACCACGCGGCCGTGCCCCGCGGAGATAAGCGTTCCCATCCAGACCATGTTCGGCTGTTCGGTAGACAATTTGCCCGCCTCCGTGCTTTGAGTTCCTTCCGCATTCTTTTCCACGTCGATCCATTCCCCGGTCAGCGTCGCCTCGTTCACCATGAGTTCTTTGTGTTCGACCAAGCGCGCATCCGCCGGCACGTATGAACCATGCTCAAGAAAAACAACGTCGCCGGGAACAAGGCTTTCCGAAGAGACAAGGAAGCGCTCGCCTCCGCGCACGACGGATGCGTACTTTTCGCGCGACGCCGCAAGGGCTTCAAAGGCTTTTCCCGCACGCTTCTCTTGGAGCACGCCGATAACGATGTTTATGCAAAGCGCCGCGCCGATGACGATACTGTCCAAAAAATGTTCGAGAAAAACAGTGACGGCTCCGGCGGCAAGAAGCGCCGCTGCAAGCGGGCTTTTTATTTGTTTGTACAGCAAGAAAAAAACCGAAACTTTCTTTTCTTTTTGAAACACATTCTTCCCATATTCTCGCTGCCGCCGCAAAACCTCCTCGGCGGACAAGCCGTTCACAATATCCGTTTCGAGCTTTTTTTCAAGGTCTGCGATGGAAAGCTCCCACCAGGAAAAATGGTTCGAATTTTTGTCTTTTGGATTCATGTTATTTTTTGAAGAACATCGCTTATTCCAGTCTTTTCTTTCGCCGAAAAGGGTATAAAAAGCGCCGGTGCGCACGCGTCAGCCAGTTTCTTGATCTCTCGTGCGCGAATACTCTTGTTTATTTTGTCAATCTTGTTTCCAATCACCGCAAAAGGCACGGCATTTTCGGCGAGTGCGCGCATCATTTCCGTATCTTTATTCGTCGGTCCGACATTTGCGTCAATAATCAAAAAAACGAGTTTGAGCAAGCTCCCTGATTCAAAAAGATACCAGAGGATAAGTTTTACCAGCTTTTCTTTTTCTTTGTCCGACACCTTCGCATAGCCGTACCCGGGAAGATCGACGACAAAAAAACTGTCAGGTAACTTGTCGTTCACGAGAAAAAAATTTATTTCTTTGGTCTTCCCGGGAGTGGAGCTTGATTTTGCAACTCCTTTCCTTCCGAGAAGCGCATTAATAACGCTCGATTTCCCGACATTCGAACGACCGACAAAAGCGATTGCCGGTTTTGAATCGTTCAGTATCGGATCCGTTCCGCGAATGCCTTTTACGAATTTCACTGATTCTATTTTCATACTTCATATAGTACCATACTTCATGCATAAAAAGAGCCCCGCATCCGTGCGGGGCTCGACCTTACTCGGTCATAGCTTCATCTCCTTTAAAAAATCTTCAAACGCTTCCAGCCCATGGTCTCGGCGAATTATTGCCGCAAAGCGCACAGATTGAGCAAACTTTGTTGGTTTGCAGCGAATTTTGCTTGCATCTGACAATGCAAGATATAAAGCGGCATTATAAGCCGCGTTTGGGCTTAAATTGAACGTTGCATGCCCAAGCGGCAACACAACCGCTATTCTGTCTTCCTTGTTGGAAGGCGAACGCCGCCCTTTTCCTGATCTCTTCAAGAGTGCGGATTTTTTTGGTTTTCATGGCTGTATCTCCAAATCGTGTGCATTTTTAATGAACGTGATTATGTGTGCTCAGGAAGAGCGTCGGTGTCCGCCAGCACAGTGCCGAACATTGAACTCTTTCCGAGGTATTTCAACGAGCCATTTTCTCAAGAAAAAATGTATCACAATTAGTTACTTTTGTCAATACTCGCAAAAAATCAACGATACTGCGTATCGTTGATTTTTAAAATTTACCGCTTTTTATGATCCGCTGTCTTCAACCGGTGCGGGCGATGTCTCCGGAACATCCGTGAGAGGTATTGGCGCCGGAGTATCAAGACCGATGAGATTCATAACTTTTGCCGTCATGCTGTCCAACGCGGATTTTTTTACGTACCCATTCATGTAAGCATTCATCAAGAGACCCCCGATAAGAAGTCCGACGAGGAACATTATGAGTCCGAGCAAGAAACGCCCGCCTTGTTTCGCCTTTGCCTGCAAAGCGGCAAGTTGTGCCGGAGTGGGTGTAATGTGCGGCATACTGCCGACATCGCTTCTCGGAAATACCGCCACAGGCTGGGCGGGGGTCGCAGATACTGGCATCGTCTGTATCAGAGGAGCAGCTCCCGGTGATGATGCAACTCCAAAATTCCGGCTTATGTTTTGGAAAGAAGCGACAGGAGGAACTGCGCCGCTGGCAACAGCCGCGATTTTTGGATCTGTACCAAGAGATGCCCCGACAGCAGTTGAAGCAACGACAGGCTCTTTTATGATCGGCTGTACGCGAGGTGAAACGACTGGCTGTACAGAGGCATTATTCGCGGTCCGGTTTAAAGGATTTACTTTGAATTGATCGAGGGGTATATTCTGAGCGGGCGCAACCACCGGAGTAGCGGGGGCGGCGACAACGCCGGAAGCAATCCTCTCGCGCAGACGGTTTAATGTGCCATCTGCTATTGGCGCTTGAGCAGCGGCGGGTCTTTGTACCGGCTGGATGGTCTCCATGACGCGCACTGCGGGAGCGGGTTTGATCGTATTGATATTGAAAGCATCAGGACTGGAAGGCTCCATAACCTTCGGCTGCTCCACGTGCGACAATCCCGGCATAAAAGACGCGGGGCGAACGCTTCCCCCTTGCGACGCAGATGATGGTGTAATCGAAGGAGCAGACGCAGCTGGAGCGGACGACGAGAACGGAGCAAAAGAAGATACGGTTCCAAGTTTTTTTTCAGCACCCTGACTGAGATTCGCCGCCGCGCTTTTTACCATTGAAGGATACGAGGTGCCGGAGAACGTGATCGTTTCAAACGCTTCTTCGACGTCTTTTTCATCCCACCCGCCCTGCGTGACAAGGAGATTTTTTATTTGATCCTTCGCCGTGCCTTGCGTCGTCTGTTCTTTTATAAAAGAGAGTATTTCGTTGTTGATCATAGTGATTTGTGAGAAAAATACGTTAGGCGTTGCTACGAAATAATTTGAACATTTTACGCTCAGATTTGCGACAGACTTATTTCAAAAAATCTGAGCGACCTAAAAAACAAGAAGCAAAGCGACTATGTTTTTGGAAGTACTCCTGTGGTGATATACCGAGGTACATTGAAGATTTTTTCAAATAAGCATGGCGTGAATATGAGATGTAAAAGTTCAATTTATTTCGTAGTAACGCCTTAGGCATTCAATCTTTCAATATGAACGCCTATATTTTGTAATCTTTTCTCTATAGTAGCATATCCGCGGTCGATATAATACACATTGTGGATAACTGTCTCGCCTCGCGCAATAATCCCGGCAATGACAAAAGCGTATCCGGTGCGAATATCCGGGCTTTCGAGTTCGCGCCCTTTCAGAGGAGTCAGTCCTTTAATCATTACTCTGTTCGCATCCCACATGGTAATATCCGCACCCATGCGCAAGAGCTCGGCAGTGTAATTGAGCCGTCCTTCAAAAATTGTCTCAAACACGAGCGACTCTCCGGCGGTTTGAGTGAGATACACTACCATCGGCGATTGCAAATCTGTCGAGAATCCCGGATATTCATGCGTTTTTACGTTCAACGCGCGAAGTGAAGCGTTTGAGTAAGCGTCTCCAAGAACACGAATGCTTTTTTTGCCGACCTCAAGCTTCACCCCCGAATACTCAAGTATTTCAATGAGCGCGCTGACGTGTTCGGGCTCGCAGTTTTTTATCAGAAGATTTTTCGCGGCAAGCGCCCCGAGAATAAGAAAACTTCCCGTCTCCAGTCTGTCGGGCGGCGTGTGATACGCTTTTCCGCCTGCACGCAGTTTTCCTCCCCCAACAATCTCAATCGTCGTCGTACCGGCACCTTTGATTTTCGCTCCGACGGAAACGAGAAAATCCGCAAGGCTTGTGATCTCCGGTTCCATGGCGCAATTTTTCAGTATCGTTTTTCCTTTCGCGAGAACCGCCGCCATCATGAACGTTTCCGTAGCGCCAACGCTTTGATTCCGAAAAAACAAAGTTGTTCCTCGCAGCCCGCGAGGAGCTTCAACAAGGTAGCGATTTTCGTCTTCTTTCACTGTCGCACCCATCTTTTGAAATCCTTCCAAAAAGAGATCAATGGGACGCGCGCCAATCACGCACCCGCCCGGATGAGGAAACGAGATCTTCCCAAGCCGGGCAAGAAGCGGTCCGGAAACCACGATAGAAGCCCGAAAACGTTTTGATATATCCTCCGGCATATCGGAGAGAATTTTTCTACCGCATGCGAGCGTACGCGTTCCGTTTCCTTTTTTTACCGTAACACCAAGCGCGGAAAGCAACTCCTCCATGCGCGATACGTCTTCAATATCCGGAACATTTTTCAGAGATAACTCATCGGAAAAAAGGAGCGATGCCGCCATCGCTTTGAGCGCCGCATTTTTCGCCCCATTCACCGAGATCTCACCTTGCAGAGTTTTGCTACCACCGAGCCCTTGTATGACAAATTTTTCTTTCATGAATACGATAGTATCATTTTGGTAAATGTTTTGGCAATGCGTTTCGTAATTTCTTGTGATAGGTAATGGCGAAACGGTGCGCTTCGGAGTTGCCGAGGAGAATTTCTTTTTCGTATCTGCGCGCAAGGGCTTGATCGCCGATTATTTCCCGTGGACGATGACGCTCGTCTTTTACCACGCCGACAATGGGAATTTTGATGCCATATTTTTCAAGCACGCTCTCCGCCGCATTTTTCTGCGCCGTGCTTCCGTCTACGGCTATAAGGTTCGGAGAGCGCCATTCGGGGTGACCAAAACGGCGTTCCAGTACCTCTTTGAGGTGCGCAACGTCGTTTACACCCTTCACCGCTTTTATTTTAAATTTTCTATAATCGCTCTTTTTCGCCTCGCCGTCTTCCACAACCGTCATCACCCCCACCGTAAATGCCCCGCTTATATGTGCAACGTCGTAACACTCTACCCGAAACAGAGCGCGGGTATCGTTCGCATACGCGAACTGCCCCCGCATATCATTTTTCAAAAGGGATACATCTTGTATATGTGAAAGAGTGAAAAGCGTTTTTTTAATTCCCGCCGCTTTTTCAAATTTTTCTTTTTTGGCAAGGTCTTTCATTTCCTTTTCCAACTTTTTCACGAGGTCTTTCTTCCGTCCTTTGAAAAATAAGGTAATGTTGCGAATGGTTTTCGCATATTCTTTTTTTGTGATAGCACCCGAACACACGCCTGGGCAAAGCCCAATTTGCGCATTGAAACAGGGCTTCCCCGCTCCCGGCACGCATTTATCCCGAAACGGAAAAATCTTCCGCACGAGCTTCATTGCTTCGCGAAGTATGCCGCCATGCGGGAATGGTCCGAAGATATTTTTATACTTGGAGGTTTCGCCTCCAAGTAAATTTCTTTCACGGATAAGGAGGACGCGGGGGAAATCTTCTTTGGTGATGACGACGAAGTTGAAACTTTTGTCGTCTTTGAGGTCGGTATTATGCTTGGGTTTGTGTTTTTTGATAAGTTCGGCTTCAAGGAGGAGCGCTTCAAGAACGGAGTCGGTTTGTGTGAAATCCACCTTTTTCGCATTCTCAAGCATAGCGACAATGAGCGGGCCTCGGGTGTTGATGAGTCCCTCGGAAAAATAACTCCGCACGCGGGAACGAAGCGACGTGGCTTTGCCGATATACAAAATCTTCCCCCGCGCATCCTTAAAAAAGTACACGCCCGGCGCATCGGGGAGGGTTTTGATTTTTTGTAAAATACTTGACATAGTTATATAATTGACTTATTATTTCATTAGGATTTTTAAAATGGAACTTTCAGACTCTACAATGAGGAAAATGTGATGAGTATAATTAGTCTCTCCGATTTCCAGTTTGGACTGGTTGATGTCACCGCTGAACATATAAGTGCGGTTGATTGGAACGTTCACAGTAATGGTTCTCGGGTTTATGTATATTTAGTTGGTGGTCAAACTTTAATAAGTCGTACATTTTCAAACTATAATGATGCCATAAATGCCGTAACGAAAATAAACGCGCTACGAAAAAATTCCTTGAAGTAACCCTCCCCCGCAAAAGACCCGCCACTCGACGGGTCTTTACTTTTTCCGCAGAGCTTTCTTGAGATATTTCCCCGTGTGCGATTTTTTATTTCGGGTGATTTTTAATTTCAAGAAGAACGTACGCATCGCCGTCTATTATGAAATAAAATCGCACATTCTTGTCTACTCTGGCTTGCCAAATATCGCGGCTCTCATCATATTTCTTGGCGCGAAGAGAGGGATGCGCTATGTTTTTTATGAGAAATACAGATTGCTTTTCAAATTTTTTCTGAATGTGGATTGAAAAACTTTCAAGTTCGGTTAAAAACTTTTTTGTCGGAACCGTTCTCATTTTTTTGTTGCGATTCTTCGAGGATGGAGAAATTTCGTAAATTCTTCCGCCGTCTCGAAAGGACCGTAATATTTCCCATCTTTGTACTCCTGTAACGACTCCGCAAGACTTTTGTCCAGTTCTTCGTAAAACGCTTTATGCCTTTTGAGCCGGCGCGCCATGGGAAGGGCTTTCGCTATTTCAAGTACGTTTTTCGCTTCGGTTTTCGAACGAATAGTTTTCACACTCGCGCGTAAAAGGCTTTCGTATTCTTCGCGAGGAACAAGAACGAGGTCTCCTTTTCGTATCAATTCTTTTGGAATAACGAGGGTATTCATATGTTCAAAATAGCACGCAAGCCGCCAAAACGCAAACTCATTCGGCGGGTTTTACTTTTTCCGCAGAGCTTTTTTGAGATACTTTCCCGTGTGAGAGAGCGGGTTGTTCGCAACTTCTTCCGGCGTGCCTTTGGCGACGATTTGACCGCCGCCGGTGCCGCCTTCGGGGCCGATGTCTATGACGTAGTCGGCGCTTTTGACGATGTCTATGTTGTGTTCGATGAGAATGACGGTATGGCCTTTGTTGACGAGTTCCTGCAATATCTCAATCAATTTTTTGACGTCTTCATAATGGAGTCCGATGGTCGGCTCATCGAGAAGGTAGATGGTTTTTTGAATATTCTGGCGGTAGAGTTCGGAAGAAATTTTTACGCGCTGACTCTCCCCGCCTGAGAGCGTCGTGGCGGACTGTCCGAGTTCCAAGTAGCCCAAGCCCACGTTGTTGAGCGTTTCGAGGCGGTCGGAGATGGCGGGAATGTCTTTGAAAA
>CAYRXD010000030.1:9715-15672 GCA_964428135.1 uncultured Candidatus Saccharibacteria bacterium
CGCATGCTTCTTCGACGGTCATGCGAAGGACATCGTAAATCGTCTTGTGTTTGTATTTTACCTCAAGGGTTTCTTTCATAAAGCGTTTGCCGCCGCACACGTCGCAGGGAACGTACACGGTCGGCAAGAAATGCATCTCGACAGCAATCTCGCCGTTCCCTTGGCATGTCTCACATCGTCCGCCTTTTACGTTGAAAGAAAACCGGCTCGCTTTCCATCCTCGCACGCGCGCCTCGGCGGTCGCGGCAAACATATCGCGGATGTGGGTGAACGCGCCGGTGTACGTCGCCGGGTTTGAACGGGGCGTGCGACCTATCGGCGATTGGTCAATGAGTATAACTCGACTTACGTAATTCGTGCCGCCTGCCTGCCCGCCTGTGGCAGGCGCAGGCAGGGAAAATTCCGCACAGTTGTAAATCTTCGCGCTTCGGTAGCGCCGCTCAAATCGCGCCTGCAAATTTTTGTACAATATCTCGTAGAGAAAAGACGATTTCCCCGAGCCGGAAACGCCGGTGATAACGGTAAGCCGCCCGTGAGGAACCTCCGCGTTCATATTTTTGATATTGAAGATATTTCCTCCGCGGATTTTCAGCCAACCCTTGTCTTTCGTTCGGCGCTCTTCGGGAACCGCCACCGCTTTGTCTCCGCGCAAATAATCGAGCGTGAGCGAATGAGAAGCATTTTTTTTGGCGGTCAAAAGTTCATCCAAGTATCCGGAAACGACGATATGTCCGCCATGCACGCCCGCGCCGGGACCGATATCCACGATGTAATCGGATGCGTAAATGGTGTCTTCGTCGTGTTCCACCACGATAATGGTATTGCCGAGATCGCGCAGGCTCAAGAGCGTTTTAATGAGGCGGTCGTTGTCGCGCGAGTGAAGCCCGATGGTCGGCTCATCGAGCACATAGAGCGCACCGACGAGCCTGCTCCCGAGCTGGGATGCCAGCCGGATGCGCTGAGCCTCTCCTCCCGAGAGCGTGTTCGCACGGCGGTCGAGTGTGAGGTATTCGATGCCGACGTCAATCATAAATTCCAACCGCGCTTTGATCTCGCGCAGGAGCACTTCGGAAATTTTTTCGTCGCGCTCGGAAAGTTCGAGATGGGTGAAGAAGTGGTACGCGTCGGCAATTGAGGATGCAGACGTGTCGAGAATGTTCTTCTTTACCGTCGTGCCGGTTTTTTGCGACGGGGATTTTTTACCTTTCTTCGCATTGTGTTTATTAGGAACCACTTCCTCCGAAGAGAGTTTCCCTTCGATGAAGATATTGAGCGCTTCGGGACGAAGCCGCGCGCCATGGCACGTTTCGCACGGGTCATCGCCGAAAAGATGCTTCGTGCCGAGGCCGTTGCAGGCGGGGCACGCGCCGTACGGAGAGTTGAACGAGAAAAGCCGCGGCTCAATCTCCGGATACGAGAAACCGTCTTTCGGACAGGAAAATTTCGATGACATAAGAAACTCCTCAACCGGCTCTTCGGGGTTCCCGAAACACACGCTCACGAGCCCGTCGGTTTCCGTAAGCGCGCGTTCGATAGCTTCCGCGATGCGTTCAACGAACCCTTTGCGGTCGCTTTGCATTTCCGTCAGATCGAGCCAATCTACCAGCAGATCAATGTCGTGCTTTTTGTTTTTATCAAGCAAAATTTGCTCGCGAAGTTTTTTCATCTTGCCGTCCACGCGCACGTCGGCGTACCCTTTGCCGAGGGCATCATAGAGAAGCTGGTAGTACTCCCCTTTCCTTCCGCGCACAACGGGCGCAAAAATGGAAATGCGGAACGTGTTGACGGAAATGTCAAAAATCTTTTTTTCGTGCGCGGACGTGTCGAGCTTTTGCAGACGTTCAAGCACGTGATTCAGTATCTCTTCGTTCGAGAGTTTCGTGATTTCATCGCCGCAAATAAGACAATGCGGCTTGCCGATGCGCGCGTAGAGCACACGGAGATAGTCATAAATTTCCGTGATGGTTGCAACGGTCGAGCGCGGATTGTTCGAGCGGCTTTTTTGGTCAATTGAGATGGCGGGAGAAAGCCCGCTGATCTCATCCACGTCCGGCTTCTGAAACTGCCGCAAAAATTGCCGCGCATAAGAAGAGAGCGATTCCACATATCGCCTCTGCCCCTCCGCAAAAATAGTATCGAAAGCGAGCGACGACTTCCCGGAACCGGAAAGCCCTGTGAAAACAATCATCTTATTTCGCGGCATTTCCACCGTAATATCTTTCAGATTGTGAGTCCTCGCGCCTTTGACGATAATCTTGTCTATTGATTGGTGAGCTTTCATAAAGCAATGAGGGAAATTGTAGCACAAAATTTTTACTTGCTCAAATTTATATTTCGTGCTAGGGTGAGAATTAGTCTTGCTCAACTTACGAGGTAAAGAAAATGTATTCTTTGACAGGTAAAAATGTGATTATCACCGGAGCGGGAAACAGAAAAAGCATCGGATACGCCGTGGCGAGCGCGCTTTTGGAAAGCGAAGTAAATAAAATATTTCTTTTGGATGTCAAGCAAAAAATCTTTTCCAATGGGAAAATGGTCTGTTACCAGCATGACGTGAGAGATGTGGAGAGGGTTATGAAACTCCATGACTACATAGAGCGAAGATACGGACACATTGATGTTCTCGTGAATGGCGCCGGAATCCTCGACACGGGAAAAGATGTGCACGATTACCAGTCGGAAGACACAGCCGCGATGAAGCACGTAATGGACGTAAATTTCTATGGCGCGATCAACTGGTATCTGGCGGTGATTCCCGGCATGATCGAACGAAATGACGGCTGTGTCATAAATGTCGCCTCTATTGCGGGACTCAATGGGCGTCCGCATCATGCGGCTTACGCCGCAAGCAAAGCCGCGCTTGTGAGCTTCACGCGCTCATGCTCGTGGGAAGCGGCATCAAAAGCACCGAACGTGCGGGTGAATGCCGTAGCGCCGGGGTTTGTGGAAACAGAAATGACTGACACGATCCCAAAAGAAGCTCGCGATGCGGTTCTTCAAAATGAGGTTCCATCACACGAAGCAGTAAAGCCGCAAGAAGTTGCGGAAGCTATACTTTCCCTGATACAAAATACAGGGAAAAATGGAGCTGTAGACGTAGTGGACAAGAGACGAAAATAATCGGAGGTTCTATGAAAAAAATGCGCAGACAAAACAAAGAGCGGCGGAAACGCACCGCGAAATACGCAGTAGAAAATACCGCCGGAAACATCAACGCTTATGAGATGAAGCGGGTCGCGGTACCTGAATCGAAACCGGCGCCGGAGGGAAAAACGTCCGGTCAAAGTTTCAACGCATGGCTCTCGGAAATGACCGATAACGAACTCCGGATATGGACCCTTTTATGCTACTGTGCCGGCGTTTCACTCTACTCGGCTTTCAGCATGGTGGCGGGATACACATTTTGGAAAACGTGCGCCGTTTTTGCGGGCGCTGCATTTACAGGGATCATTACGCACCTTTGCGTACTGATTTATATCGTATGTGTCCGCAGAAACAGGGTTTTCGGCTCTTATCGGTCATGGTTCATGCGTTTTGACGACTTTCTTGAAGACGACTTCGAGCGATTTGCGGAACGCATCGCGATAAAAACGAACAGGTGGAGCAATGAAGATATTTACGGAAAAGTAATCGTCATTATTCTTTTCCTTCCCATTTTCGGTCTTGCGGGGGGAATGGTTGCCGCACTTCTGGTATTCATTCTCCTGCTCGACTGGATGAGGCTCGCCGTCATCGGGCTTGCGAATCTGTGCTTCACCGCCACCCCGAGTAATGCGGCTTTGGGCTTGTGTCTTGGCGTATCGTACGGCGCGGCAATTGCGACTTACGTCAACTGGGGTCTGAAATTCAATCCGTCTTTGTTCATTATCCTCATCGGAGGAATGGCGGGGGCTTGCGCCTCTCTTTATAAAGAAGTCAGAAAGCAAAGATACGGCTCGCCGTATTTCCCCGTATAAAAACAACCCGATCTTCTGGAGAAGGTCGGGTCTTTCTTTGTTGAGAGAGGTTGACAAAATGTTTCTCCTCCCGCTACTATACATACAGAGCAACTCTCTTTTGGAGAAAGCATATGTACCAAGTCATGATAGAGATACATCCTGAGATCACACGGGAAAAATATGATAAACTTCGCGCAGAAATCGCAGACGAAATTCAACACGAAAAACCGTTTGTATTTTTTGAAAACGTTCCGGAGGCTTACCCTAAAATCGTATCATTGAAGCTTGTCGCGCGGCACGTTGCGCAAAGCGATGCAGAAGTGGTTGATTTTGTCCGCCGTCATCAAAAGCAAATTTTATCGTTTTTAAC
Organism: uncultured Candidatus Saccharibacteria bacterium; assembly: GCA_964428135.1. Lineage (GTDB taxonomy): Bacteria > Patescibacteriota > Minisyncoccia > Phycocordibacterales > CAIJYI01 > CAIJYI01. Next base: position 14,024 of record CAYRXD010000030.1, read on the forward strand.
GATCAACCCTCTTTCCCCGCCGCATTGGACAGATAAAGAGATTCTCTCCTATGCGGCGATTGTTATAGGCGTTATGAATATATACCGTACGTTGGAGAATATTGGTTAAACCAGAACCCGCCCCCGATAGTACCGGGTGCGGGTTTATTTTTTTATTATTTTAGCCGCTCTTTAAGATATAAAGACAGTTCGGAGATACCGACTCGTTCCTGCTTCATGGTGTCGCGGTCGCGGACGGTGACTTTTTTGTCTTCCAGAGAATCGAAGTCGAACGTAATGCAAAACGGCGTTCCGATCTCGTCCTGCCTGCGGTAACGCTTGCCGACGTTGCCGTTATCGTCCCACATGATTTTGCCTCGTATTTCTTTTTTGAGCGCCGCATACACTTCACGCGCTTTCTCGACGAGTTCCGGCTTGTTTTTCATAAGAGGAAACACCGCGGCTTTCACCGGGGCGATATGTGCGGGAAACTTCATAACTGTTCGTATTTCTCCGTCAATGTCTTCTTCCACATACGCCTTCGTCATGGAAGCAAGCACGAGCCGCCCCAGACCAAATGTCGGTTCAAGTACATGGGGTACGAATTTTTCGTTCGTAGATGAATCCTGATATGACAAGTCTGCGCCACTTTGCGCAATATGGTTTTTCAGGTCGAAATCCGTACGATAAGCAAGCCCTCCCACTTCATCGAATTTGTGCGGGTATCGAAAATGAAAATCGGTGGTGCGCTTGGAATAATGGGCGCGGTCGCCGTCACCAATTTCAACTTCTTTAATATCATCCGCATCAAATCCAAGCAAAGAGAACCACTCGTGCATTTTTGTAAGCCAATAATCAAAGAGCTCTTTCCACTGTTCTTCTTTCAGAAAATACTCGAATTCCATGATTTCAAGTTCACGAACCCTGAAAATAAAATCGCGCGGAGCAATTTCGTTACGGAAAGAGCGCCCAATCTGCGCAATCCCAAACGGAAGTTTCGGGTGATATGAGTCAACGATATTTTTAAAATTCACAAACATACCCTGTGCCGTTTCTGGACGAAGGTATACCGGCATATCACCGCCCTCAACCGAACCGACGGATGTTTTAAACATCATGTTGAATTGTTGGGGGGCGGTAAACTCATTACCAACCGCGCTCTTTATCTTTTTTTCAATAATAACTTCCCCCATCTGTTCAAGAGACATACCGGCAGGATCTATGCCTGCATCTTCTAAGAGGTGGTCGGCTCGGTAACGCTTATGTGTTTTCTTGTCTTCAACAAGCGGGTCGGAAAACCCGCCGACATGCCCGCTTGCTTCCCAAACTTTTGGATTCATCAATATGGCAGAATCAAGACCATACATGTCATCGCGAGATTCAACAAAAAAATACCACCACAAATTCTCGATGTTCTTCTTGAGAGCAACACCAAGCGGACCGTAATCCCACGTCCCCGCAAGCCCGCCGTAAATCTCGGAACCCTGATATATAAACCCGCGACGTTTTGCAAGCGAAACGATTTTTTCCATAGATGCTTTATTTTCCATATTCTCTTTTTACCATATTTTGTAAAAAAAAGAAAATTGCTTTTGTGTTTCTAAAAATCACCAAAATAGCAAATTCTAGCATATGATGCCATGAAAAAGTGATACAATACCCTCACCTCA
>CAYRXD010000031.1:0-15386 GCA_964428135.1 uncultured Candidatus Saccharibacteria bacterium
CCCTATAGCTAATTCCCGCATATGCTAGAAATAGCTATAGGGAAACGTTGAAACCCGATTGACGAAACTGTACGGTATGGAGGATATTTATGACTCAGGTTAACAATCCAAATAGGAATACTTGAGCGCACCCCCCCGCGGGCGCATGGTGACCCCGAAAGCATTCGGGTATCTCGGCTTTGAAATACCTGAAAATCGCCCGCTAGCTTGACAAGGAGTCTAGTAAGAATATACTTAAATTACTTACTTTATATAATTTTATTACTTTTATGACTTACCAAGCTACCATTACGGAAAAAGGGCAGATACTTGTTCCGAAAAAGATTCGGGATTATTTCCATATTCGTGCGAATCAGAAACTTTCTTTTGAGATACGAGAGCGTGAGGGCGGGTTCGTCGTCCGCCCGACCCGCGATATTCTTGACCTTGCGGGGCATTTTCATCCTAAAAAAACGGTTTCGGCGCTTCGCGTGCGGGAACAATTTGAAAAACAGTATGAAAGGAAATAAGAAAAAGGCTGTTTTTTTGGACACGAACATATTTTTGCGTGTTATTGTGAAAGAGGATGAGAAAAGCTTTCGCGAATGCACGGAACTTCTTGCTTCAATAAAAGCCGGGGAAAGGAAAGCGTACGCTTCCTCGCTGGTGCTTGCTGAAATAAACTGGGTGCTCGGTTCGTTCTATAAATTTCCGAAACCGGAGGTTATCCTCGCCCTCTCCGGCATACTTTCCCTGAAAAATCTCACGGTGGACGATGGGTATGATACCCTTACCGCTCTTTCTCTCTATGAGCGGCATTCTGTAAAATTCATTGACGCGCTTCTCTCTTCGCATCGGCTCGTTTTCCGAAAAGAAATTCCGATTGTGTCCTACGACAAAGATTTTTCCGTCCTGCCAGTGAAGTGGCTTAAACCGGAGGAGGTGTTGGGGAAATAATGCTCGGCTTTTTTCTTTTTGATTTTTGTGATATTTTCATAGTATGAAAGGAAAGCAACTCATTCCCACCGAACGGATTATTCAGCACATCTTCATTATTCGCGGGCAGAAAGTTATGTTTGACCGTGATTTGGCGGCGCTTTATGGCGTGGAAACGAAAGTTCTCAACCAAGCGGTAAAACGAAACATAAGTCGCTTTCCTTCGGACTTTGTGTTTCAATTAACAACAAAAGAAGTGGAATTTTTAAGGTCACAAATTGTGACCTTAAACGAGCCGCCAAAACGCGGTGCACACAGAAAATACCAGCCATATGTTTTTACCGAGCACGGCGTTTTGATGCTTTCAAGCGTGCTCAAAAGCGAGCGGGCTATTCAGGTGAATATTCAAATAGTCAGAACTTTTATAAAACTGCGCGAGATGCTTTCAAAATATAAAGATTTGAAAGAAAAGGTTGAAGAAATAGAAAAGAAATACGACCATCGTTTCAAGATTGTGTTCGACACACTGAAACACTTGATTAGAGAAGAAGAAAAACCGGGGGGTAAAATAGGATTTTCCGAAAAATAATTTTTACTTTTTACTTTTAACTTTCAACACATATGTCCGGACACAATAAATGGTCGCAAATAAAGCATAAAAAGGGGGCAACCGATGCGAAAAAAAGCAAGGTGTTTTCAAAGTACGCACGGCTTATTTCTTTGGAATCGAAAAAATGCAATGGAGACATAACTTCCCCCACCTTACGCTCTGTTATCGAAAAATCTCGTAAAGAGAACATGCCTTCTGAAAACATTGAGCGTGCCGTTAAAAAGGGCTTAGGGGGTGAAAGCGGGGCTATGGAGCCGGTTCTTTATGAAGCCTATGGTCCGGGCGGGTGCGGTATTATTATCGAGGGACTGACCGATAACCGCAACAAAGCCGCGGCGGAAGTGAAGCACATTCTCTCAAAAAACGGCTTCGCTCTCGCTGCGCCCGGCTCGGCGAGTTGGAATTTTGAAAAAACTGCGGAAGGATGGGTTCCGAAAATGACCACCGACCTCTCCGACGAAGACCTTGAAAAACTTGGTAAACTGGTTGATGAACTTGAAGATAATGACGAGGTGCAGAATGTTTATACGAGCGCCGAATAACGTAGTCCATAAAGTCTATAAAGTCAAAAGTTACGACGCTGTCGGACTTTATGGACTTTATGGACTTTTAACTTATATGCGCATATTGGGTATCGACCCCGGCTATGAACGTCTCGGTATAGCGGTGGTTGAAAAACAAAATAATAAGGAAGTTGTGGTGTACTCGGAATGTTTTCATACACCGCCAAAAATGCCGTTCCATGAACGGTTGTTTTTGTTAGGAGAAAAAGTCGGTGCTGTAATAGAAGAATATACCCCGCAAGCGATTGCTATAGAAACACTTATGTTCAACACCAATCAAAAGACCGCCATTCATGTCGCAGAAGCGCGCGGGGTGGTTTTATATGAAGCGGCAAGAAAAAAACTTGAGGTATATGAGTTTACCCCGCTCCAGATAAAGATTGCTATCACGGGTCACGGGCGCAGCGACAAACAACAAGTGACGGAAATGGTGAAAAAACTGGTAAAAATTGAAAAACCGGACGCTAAAGATGACGAATATGATGCTATTGCTTGCGCGCTGACATGCCTCGCTTCATACCACGTTTTAAGCCTTAAAATATAATGTTTTTTGAATTTTCCACATGTAAAAAATGAGGGGCTTGCATTTTTTTTACAGATTTGATACAAATGGAGCCAAGCTTCCTCTGGTCGTTTTTAACGATGGGAGGAAGCGGGGTCGTTTTAAAAAATTTATTTACGATTTCTATGACAATGCTCCGCGACTATTCTTCAACAATAGCGCAAGATGTCGACGAAGATACCGACGACTTGGAACCGGTAGACCCGAGTGTTTTCTTCGGCTTAGACGACGAGGACGAGCCGGATGTGGACGATACGGATACAGACGAAGAAGAAGATGAGGATGAGCCGGAAGACGAGGAAGATGAGAATGAATACTAACTTTCATTTCTCTGAAAAACCCGCCCATGAGTGTTCTTGGGCGGGTTTTGTTTTTTGAACTTTTTTGATTTATGTGGTATTTTATCCACATAGACCACCGTAGATCACTATAAAAATATGCATGCGAACAAACGTAAAAAAATATCTTTCAAAAACGCTTTTATCCTTTGTATAGCGCTTGGGTTTTTTGCCGCCGGAGCGCTCTTTATCTGGGCTGCCACTATTAAAATCCCGAGCCTGGATTCTTTAGAAGACTGGAAAATGTCTCAATCTACAAAGATTTACGACCGGACGGAAAAGATTCTTCTTTACGATGTACACGGAAATGTAAAGAGAACGATTATATCACTCGATCAAATCCCCGATATTACAAAAAACGCCGCTATAGCTATAGAGGACTCGCGATTTTACCAGCACAGCGGAATCGATTTTCGATCCATCCTCCGTGCGGTCTTTGTAAATCTCGGCACAATGGATTACAGCCAGGGCGGTTCGACCATAACCCAGCAAGTCGTGAAGAACGCTTTTCTCACACGAGAAAAGACACTTGCAAGAAAACTGAGAGAGTGGGTCATGGCGCTTAAAATGGAGCAGGTGCTCAATAAAAGCCAGATACTTGAGTTGTATTTCAACGAAGTGCCTTATGGCGGCAGCGTGTATGGCATAGAGGAAGCTTCCCTCTCTTTTTTTGGGAAACACACAAAGGATCTCTCTCTTCCGGAATCGGCTTATCTTGCCGCACTTCCGCAGGCTCCGTCATATTATTCCCCGTACGGCAACAATAAAAACAAACTGGATGAACGAAAAAATCTCGTCTTAAAAAGAATGCTGGAACTCGGATTTATCGGAAACGAAGACTATGCCGCGGCAATAAACGAAGAAGTAAAATTCCTGCCTCCGCAAGAAGAAGGCATTACCGCCCCTCATTTTGTGATGATGGTGAAACAATACATAGAAGAAAAATATGGGCAAGATATGGTGGAAAATGGCGGATTAAAAGTAATCACCACGCTTGATGCCGACCTCCAAGTAAAAGCGGAAGAAGCGGTGAAAAAATACGGGGAAGAAAACGTGAAGCAATTCAACGCGCACAATGCCGCCATGACCGCCATAGACCCGAAAACCGGTCAAGTTCTCATAATGGTTGGTTCAAGGGATTACTTCAATAAAGACATTGACGGAAATTTCAATGTCGCACTTTCCCCAAACCGGCAGCCGGGGTCGTCTTTTAAGCCGTTTGTCTACGCTACGGCTTTCATGAAAGGCTACACGCCGGAAACCGTAGTATTCGACCTTCCTACAGAGTTTAATAGCTCTTGTTCTCCTTTTGGCATCCCCACCTTGCCTGAAATGAGTCAGAGTGAGTGTTATATGCCCGAGAACTATGATCACGTTCACAGAGGTCCTATGACTCTTCGGAATGCATTAGCGCAATCGGTCAATGTTCCTGCTGTAAAAACGTTTTATCTCGCAGGGGTGGCTGATTCGATTGATACAGCAAAGAAAATGGGGATTACAACGCTCAAAAACCCGAAACGATACGGTCTTACCCTCGTACTTGGTTCCGGCGAGGTATCGCTCTACGAAATGACAGGCGCTTACGGGGTATTCGCAAACGGCGGTGAAAGACATCCGAATAATTTTATTCTCCGCATTGAGGACGATAAAGGAGTAAAACTCGAAACATTCAAGCCGGAAGCGGATCAGGTTATACCGAAAAATACAGCGCTTCAGATCAATGATGTGCTTTCTGATGATGCCGCCCGAGCTCCCGCTTTCGGGGGGAATTCCGCCCTCAGCTTCCCGAATAACGATGTTGCGGTAAAAACCGGTACCACAAACGACTACCGCGATGCGTGGATTATCGGATACACGCCGTCATTCGCGCTTGGCGCATGGGTGGGAAACAACGATAATACCCCCATGGAAAAGAAAGTGGCGGGATTTATTGTGGCACCAATGTGGCACGAAGTAATGGAGTCGGCACTGCAAAAACTCCAAAACGAGAGCTTTGAGGCTCCGGAACCGATACCTTCCGATATAAAACCGATACTTCGCGGCGTATGGATGGGGAATGCGTCTTATTTCATTGATAAAACATCCGGACAGCTTGCCACAGACCTCACCCCGCCGGAACTGCGCGTAGAAAAATTCGTACCAAACGCCCATTCCATTCTCTATTGGGTGGATAAAAATAACCCTCTCGGACCGATCCCGGAGAATCCGGCGAAAGATCCGCAATACCTGAATTGGGAAACACCGGTACGGCAATGGGTGGAAAGCAATGGCGCTGAGCAGAATTTCAGCGCCCCGAGCGGATTTGATACCGTACATACAGCGGAAAACAAACCGAAAGTGTTTATTATCTACCCGATACCCGGGGCAAGCTACCCTGAGAAGGATAAAGTCAATGTAAAATTCGTTGCCGTGGGAAGACTTGCAACATCAAAGGCTGATTTCTTCTTGAACGGAACATTTTTAGGGACATCAAAAACCGCGCCGTTTGATTTCTCTTTTGTTCCGAAAGATACGAACGGGATACGGGAACAAAACGAGCTCACAATAATCGCTTACGACACGGCGCTGAATCAAGGAGAAGCGAAAATAAATTTCAGAGTAACCAATACCATATCTCATTAAGAACCTGTTCAAAAATTATCGGCTATTGACAAAAAATACTAAATGGTATATACATAATACGATTTGGTATAGATATTTTCTTACACCAAAGTGTAGTTTGACATTTTTCAAATTTTTGAGGAAAAACTCATGATAAGTGTTTTCTTTGCGATTATTTTCGGTCTTTTTGCCGCTTTCGCACAAAAACTTCCCATTCTGAACAATAATGACCTTAACCCATCTGGCGGAAAAAGATTCCTGTTTCAGCGCTTTATCCTTCCAATACGTTTTGTTTTTGGGTTTATAGCGTTGTTTTGTGTTTTTTCAACATCATATGTAAACGTTGATGAAAACAGTGCCGGGCATAAAGTAAAAACTTATGGATACAGTAACCTTGCTCCCGGTAAAGTAATTGCTATGGGTGGTGAAAAAGGTCCGCAAGCAGATATAATTCAGCCGGGTTTCCATATAAGCCCGCTTCTAAATGTAATTAATAAAGTTGAATCTTTTCCGATTCTGGAGGTCCCGGACGGAAAATATGCTTTTATAGTTGCAAAAGATGGCGCTTCATTAAAAGAGGGGCAAACCTATGCGGACCCAATACCATCAAAAGTTTTTAAGGAATACTTCACTGATGCTGAAAAGTTTCTTACTAACGGCGGTATAATGGGTCCACAAACCAATGTTTTGTCTCCCGGAAAATATCGCTACAATCACTACTTGTTTGATGTTGAGTTTGGTAATGTTACTGATATACCGAAAGGTTTTGTTGCTGTTATCAAGTCCAATGTAAGGGGTCCTGTGAATATGGGAAACCTTATAGTGAGTGAGACACCAAAAGACTGTACTCCAGCTTACGACAATAAACAAGTTACTAAAGGGGCGCTTTCTGTACCACTTGTTCCTGTTGGGTGTGTTGGTATATGGAAGACAGCCCTCAACCCCGGTAAATACTATATTAACGAGAAAGTGTATAAAGTAACACCGATTGATACCCGTGTGCAAACATGGGAATATAAAGGTGGTTATAAAAAACGCACTATTGATTTAGAGGTGGATAGCCAGGGTAAACTTATTCAGCACCCACACGAAGACGACATACCGAAACCTGAAGAAGCTGTGGACACCGCAGTATTCGCAAAAATTGAGGGGTGGGATGTTCCACTCGAATTACGTGCCTTGATTCAAGTTACACCAGAAAACGCACCGTTTGTTGTTGCTTCGGTTGGTGGACTCATGGAAGTTGAGAGTCGAATCCTTACCCCGGCTATACGGTCAGTTGTCCGTGATGTTTTAGGTGGTGGATTCATAAAAGTTGATGTTCCTGTATTTGGCTCAGACAGGAAGCCTGTTTTTGATGAACAAGGACAAAAAAAGACAATGGTTGGGAAGCGTATTATTCAAGTGCTTGATTTAATTGAAAACCGACCAACTCTCGAGGAAAATGTTCGAGACGTCATACAAGTGGAGGGAATGAAAGCTGGAGTAGAGATTAAAGAAATTCGATTCGGTGAACCAATTATCCCACCAGACCTCTTTATCGCAAAACGTCGCGAACAACTTGCACAACAACTTACAAAAGCCTACGTACAGGAACAACTTGCGCAAAGCCAGCGTATTACAACAGAGCAAGCGAGAGCTACAGCAGACCAACAACCGGAACTGGTAAAATCACAGATTAAAAATCAGCAATCTGTATTGGAAGCTGAAGCCGCAAAAAACTTAGGGCAAGGTGAAAAAGATAGACTTGACCTTATCGCACAAGGACAAAAAGCGCAAGCTCAAGTTCTTGGAGAAGACCGTGTGGTAAACCTTCGTAAATACGAACTTTTACTTGATCGTGTGTTCGGTTTCCTTGATAAAAACCCTGAGGTACTTACAACAGCACTTTCTAATGCGCAAAAATTTGTGCCTGAGCGGGTCTTCACATTCGGAGCCGGAAGTGGTAATAATTTACCGGCCGCGGCTGGTATTTTAGGAGATCTATTAGGTCAAACTTCCGATATTAAACAGAAACCGACCCAATCAATAAAAGAAGAGAAGTAGTTTTTAACACGCAAGGCGGTATTTATATCGCCTTGTTTTTTTATTTATCCATCATCGTATATCCCCTAAATCACCCTTTTTAACCCCTTCTTGCGATCTTTTGAGTATAGTGCGCTTATTCATGAATATCTCGCTCTTAAGCGCCGCGGTGGCGGAAATATGGAGGGTGTTATTGCGCACTGACATATCCTTCTTCTCTATTTTCACCCCAAGTGTTTCAAAAACAGCTTTTTCCGCGGCATGCTTCGCCGACTCGCCTTCCGGCTCTATTTTTTTAAATTTTTCAAGATAGGTGCTTATATTGAACATAAGAAAGTTAAATCTGAAATTAAAAGCACAAAATCCGAAACAAATTCAAAATTAAAATCATTAAAATTTAAAACATTCTATCTTTTTTGTGTTTTAGTTTTTCGATATTTGAATTTTAGTATTGTTTCGCAAATGTCTTATTGTCGTGCTTCTGATTTTGAATTTCTAAGTCGTAAGCGGCATCACTAAATACACAAAAGACTTATCCCCCACGCCTTGTATCACCAATGGGCGACCGGGTCCGGAAAAGCGAAACAAAACACTCTCTTGTTTTATCGCCTGGAAACAATCCATGATATATTTCTGGTTAAAACCGCAAGATATTTCTTTCCCGGACAGGTCTGTATCTATTTTTGTCGCATTTTCACCAATGGTTGAATTTTTCGCCTCAATTTCAAAGAGTTTTTTCTGCGGATCAATATGAAAATCAACACGATTAAACTTATCGGAAAAAATATGCGTCATTTTCAGGGCATTTATAATATCTTGTTTTAAAATTTTCGCCTCCGTGGAATATTCTTTTGGAATGATTTGCTGATAATCGGGAAAAACCCCGTCAATAATACGGGAGGTCACATATACCCCGCCGGAAGAGAGGGAAAGTTGATTTTTATTGAAACAGAGCTCAATATCCTCATCTAAACCCTCAAAAACACGGAGTAATTCGGTCATATTCTTATAAGGAACAAGAATATGAGAAAACGCCGTATTTTTCTTTAAAGCTATCTTTTTTTCCGCTAAACGAAACGAATCCGTAGCGACAAACACCATGTCTTCTGAATCGGGGTAAATATAAATACTTGATATTTCCGGTTTCATATCAGAAACGGATGCGCTATACCAAACGCTTTTTACGCCATCTGTAAATTTTTGAACCGGAACCATAAACGACTGAGTATCTGAAAGCGTAGGAAGAGTTGGGAAGTCGTCAGCAGGGAGGCATTTAACAACCGACCTGGTGTTTATTGTTGAAACAGTAAGGTTTTCGTTCACGAGCTCAAGGGTAACTTTCCCATCATATATCACAGAAAGAATCCCAAAAAGAACACTCCCCGGCACAACTACGGTAAAATTGTCCTCAACTTTTGCAGGTACTCGTATTTCAATTCCAAGGTCAAGGTTTGTTGCACGCAACACAAGAACATTTCCCTCGGCGGAAAGCAGTACTCCGCCGAGGACGGGGAGCGATAAATTTTTTCCCGTCATTCGTTCCGCTTGTTGTACGGCGTTCTTCAATGCGTCTTTTGAACATTCAGCTTTCATGGTAGTTATAGTATTAATTATTATTTCTTTTTACTAACGGTTATTACTATTAGTTGTGTGGATAAGTGGATAAGTGGAAATTCCTTTGTATTATGGTTTTGTAACAATCTTTATTGATGTGGAGAAGTGTATTGAATGGCGGTGAAATACAAAGTATAACTTTTTCGTTTTTTGTTGCCGTGCTATTTATCCAGAGGTTGTGCGATTTTTATTCATCCGTTTTCCACAAGGTTATCAACATGGTTTTAAGCCGCCTAAGACAGCATCGTTCGTATCTGCTCTAACTCTTCTGCTATTACGGTATCTTTTTTCATATCATTCTTCACTTTATCGCAGGAGTGTATAACCGTCGTATGGTCTCTTCCTCCGAATTTTTCGCCTATGGTAGGGTATGATATATTGAAGTCCTCTCGCAAGAGATACATGGCAATCTGTCTTGGTTTTACCACCTCTTTTCTTCTGGTTTTTTCAAACAGTACCGCTTCTTCAATGTTATAAAACCCGGAAACCACGCGGATAACATCTTTCATGGAAGATGTTTTTTTGGGGATAATGTTGTTTTTTATCAAGGTTTTGAGTTCGTTTGACTCAAGTTCTCTGTTTTTGAGGCGTGATTGGCAAATAATGGAATTTAATATCCCTTCCAGCTCCCTGATACTGCATTCCAAAGATTGTGCAATAAAAGAAACCTGGTCATCGGTCATTGAAAATCCGGATGAGCGGATTTTATGCCGAATAATAGCGGTTCTGGATTCATATTCCGGAATCGTTATGTCAACAATCATTCCTGCTCCAAATCGCGATTTCAAGCGGTCTTCAAGCCCGTTAATGTAATTCGGGTGCCTGTCGGAAGAAAAGATGATCTGTTTATTGTTCTCATAGAGCGTATTGAAGAGATGGAAGAGTTCTTCTTGTGTTTTATCTTTTCCGGACATGAATTGTATGTCGTCCATGATAAAGACATCATATTTTCGATACCGTTCCTTGAATTCATTCACGCGGTTGTTTTGAAGCGAGCTGATGTAGTCCATCGCGAACTTTTCAGAAGTGATGTAGTATATTTTTTTCCCGCCTTTCTCGTTTTTTATGTGGTTCCCTATCGCTTGGGTGATATGTGTCTTTCCTAAACCGGTATTCCCGTGGATAAACAACGGGTTATAGGCGAAACCCGGGCGTTTCGCGACCGCCTGAGATGCCGCATAAGCAAGCTCGTTAAAAGGACCGATAATAAGGTTTTCGAAAGTGTATCGCGGATTGAGGTTATCTTCGCGGCTGATATAGAGGTCTTGGAGGGGTAATTCTTGTATATACGCGTTTTTATTGACTGAATGCTGCGACTCGTTTTGATCGTCTTTCGCGGTTTTTGTTGAGATAATATACTCAACACCGCGAACACTTTCAGATCGGTCACGCAATGATTTTAAAAGAAGCTTGTTGAATTTTGAAGACAGCCATTCCCTTACGAATTCATTCGGAACACCAATGAACACAATACCGTTTTCTTGCTTTGTGATGCGCGTATGCTTAAACCACGTACTGAAATTCGCGCGTGAAACCGTAATTTCTATTTCACCGAGAACGCTATCCCAAAGTTGTTTGTTATCCATACGATTTTTTCTTGATTTTTTTATTGGTTTAACGTAACTTCATTATACTGTGTTTCAAAAAAGAAGAAACTTGTTCGACTCTTATAAACATGTTGATAAGATGTTTATAACATGCGAGCAAATAATTTTTAAACAAAAGTTTTTTTGCCGCCTCAGTCTCTTGATTTTTTTGTTGGGCTGAGGTATATTTACGCCATGTCACACACATACCAGCCAAAAACGCGAAAACGACAGAAAACACACGGATTTCTTGTTCGCACAAAAACAAAAACGGGAAAAAACGTCATCAAGAGACGCATGCGCAAGGGTCGCGCAAAACTTACCGTTTAGTTCTCAGTGAGGGGGTATTACCCCCCCGCGCTCTTCTTATGTTAAATAAAAAGAACCGCATACCACGGCTTCTCTTCGCTCGCATTCAAAAAAATGGAGCTTTTTTTGACTCCCCTCACCTTTCCTTCTCTTTTGTGCAATCAAACGACGCTTCATTCAGGTTTTCTTTTGTGGTCTCAAAAAAGGTGGCAAAAAGCGCCGTTTCACGTAACCTCTTGAGACGGCGCGGGTATTCGGTGTTACAAACCGCTCTTCCCGCGATGAAAAAAAAGAACACCGGCGGTGTTCTTGGAGTTTTTTTCTTTAAAAAGGGATCAGGAAAAAGCAGTTTTAGAGAAATTCAAAACGAGATTGTTTTTCTCCTGAAAAAGGCAAAAATTATATGAAAAAAACTCTGTTATTTCTTATCGCACTCTACCGCCGCTATTTTTCTCCCGATACCGGTATTTTCAGAAGGAAAATGCCGACATGTGTTTTTTATCCGACTTGCAGTGCGTATTCCGAAGAAGCAATTACAAAATATGGAGTATTTAAAGGCGGATATTTATCAATTCGGCGTATAATCCGGTGTCATCCGCGGCAAAAAAATAATATAGATATGGTACAATAAAAAACATGAAACAATTTTTCAACACTTTTTTTTATGACCCGATGTACAATGCCCTTGTGTTTCTGGTCGGCGTTCTTCCCGGCGAAAGCGTCGGACTCGCGGTTGTCGTACTGACTCTTATTGTAAAGTTCGTACTCTTCCCTCTTGCACACAAGTCTACAACCACTCAGGCTCGCATGAGGGCGATAGAGCCGCATATTAAGAAGATAAAGGAAAAACACAAAGACGACCAGCAAGCGCAAGCTCGCGCGACCATGGAACTCTATAAAGAGCACGGCGTTAACCCATTTTCCGGGTGTTTCCTCATGCTTCTCCAGCTCCCAATTATATTTGCGCTCTATTATGTCTTTTACCAGGGGTTGAAATTTGATCAAAATATCCTTTATCCGTTTATCTCTCTCCCGGAACATATGAATATGGTGTTTTTAGGCACTGATCTCGCGGGAAAAAGCATACCATTCGCGCTTCTGGCGGCCATAACTCAGTATTTTCAGATAAAACTCTCAATGCCGACCCCGGCATTGCCGATAGAGGGCTCTAAACCGTCATTCCAGGAAGAATTTTCACGAAGCATGGCGACCCAGATGAAATATGTCTTTCCGGTGCTTGTGTTTTTTATCGCTTATACCATCTCCGCAGCAGTCGCGCTCTACTGGATAGTCAGCAATATATTCTCTATTTGCCACGAGCTGTTTGTGAAAAAGAAAGCGGAGGAGCTCATAAAGAAAGCATAGACAAAAGTATTTTTTATGATAAGGTAATACCATCTCCAACTAACCTCTTCCACCCAAGTCTTGTAAATTTTGGAGAGGATTTTGACAAAAATCTTCAGTGCAAATGTTTTATTGTCGGTATATCTCAGATTTTTCTCAAAATTCTCCCTCAAAATTTCATAAGACTTAATGGAAGGACTTAATTGGAGATGGTATAAAATTATGAAAAAACAAAAAATACAAAACATACAAAACATCAATACTTATTTCGCTGTCTTTGATCCTGCGGAAGAGGGCGGGTATAATGTTTCGTTTCCAGATTTTCCCGGTTGTGTGACCTTCGGGAAAACATTCGAGGAGGCAAAAGAAAAAGCCCGCGAAGTGCTTGAACTCTGGGTTGAAGAGCTTGAGGCTGAAAAACAAGAAATACCAAGCCGCTTCAGTCGTCCAATAATAGATGAAATACATCTCAGCTATTCGCGATAATCCGATACTTGTTTTATGAAATCGCTTACCGCCAAACAGCTTGTAAAAATTTTGGAAACAAACGGGTTTGTTTTGGTGCGGCAAAAAGGAAGTCACCAGATTTATAAACACAATAATCCGCACATCATTGTTCCCCTCCCCCTGCACGGAAAAACAAAACCGCTTCCAATCGGAACATTTTTAGCTATCGTAAAACAGTCAAGGTTATCGAAAGAAAAATTTGAAAAATAGAAGCGTGGCGACCCAGATGAAATATGTCTTTCCGGTGCTTGTGTTTTTTATCGCACCTGCAGTTTTTTTGCCATCTCCGCAGCAGTCGCGCTCTACTGGATAGTCAGCAATATATTCTCTATTTGCCACGAGCTGTTTGTGAAAAAGAAAGCGGAGGAGATGGTAAAGATGGTTTAAAAAAAACGGCTTTACGCCGTTTTTTATACCTAGAATTGTGTCATATAATATCTTACACCAGGTACATATACTCGTGTTTCCGCAAAACCGGCATCACACGCAGTATGTTCGTTGTTAGAAAAAGGACATTCCCATTTCCTCACATTACCACCCGCGCAACTGCTTGTTGGCGGCAATGGATTACTTGGTGCGCAGTTAGCGCTTGCCCCCATCGCCCCGGGACCAAGCCCTGCATTATATGAAGCAATAGCGTGATGAAGACCAAGACTCGCTACGGAATTATTGAGATATTTCGCTCCCATACAAATAGCTTCTTTTGGGTGGCTTTTAAGATATGAGCAATTTGGAGATGGGGGTCCGCCGCACGATGAAGAGTAACTCGCCGCTGTCCCAGGCAGCATCTGCATAATTCCACAAGCACCAGCCCCGCTTTGTGCACCTGGATTGCATCCAGACTCCATAACCATAATAGCTTTCGCTAAAGATTTGTTTACTGCTGGCGAGGCGTCTACCATATCAAAATACTGCTTACATTTAGCTATACCGGGGTATCTGTCCGGGGTTGGTTGTTTTGGGGAACAAAGATTCACATCAGATCCGCATGCGGTAACACTAGCACATTGTTTCGGGCGCGTCGTTTGTGTCGCCGTGCAAGCTTTTGATATGCATGCCGTACCTTTTGCAAGTTCTACATCCGGGTCGCAGTCTTTAAACCCCTTCATGCTGCGGTAGATTGTTTCCTGGCTCGCACACTCTTCGGCGTTTGGGGCTGTTTTACAATCTTCATTACATAAGTCGTCCATGAGACACACGGTGTTTGGGGGATTTGTTCCCCCGTCCCACCCTCCCCCATCACCGCCAAAAACCGCGATCTTCTCCAAATTCAGACCAACGTTAAGAAGCTTCGGATTCAGCGCTTGAAGCAGTATCCAGGCGATCAAGATAAGAAGAAGCCCCCCTATCGCCCCCGCTATTCTGTTTCTCGCATCTGATTTTGCGGAAGGCGCCGCCGCAGCCACATACTCTATCCCGCCGATCACGAGCTGGACGACCGCAAGTACGATCGCAAGCCCGATCACTGCGACAAAAAGCCCTTTCATGTAGTCGACAAGGGTGATGCCGACAGACGCATCTTTCGGTACTATGGTGGGGATGTCGGCGAGGAGGGTGTATCCGGATTCGGTACCTGCGGCGTGCGCGTACATACTGACGAAAAAGAGCGCAAAAAATGCGGTCAATGGCGCAATGAAGAGTATTTTTTGAAGCCAATCCATGTTTATATTTCAAGGCTTACGAGCTGGTATCCCCAAAGCGTAGAGTCGTTTTTGTTGATAAAGAAAAGGAAATCCGCACTTGGTGAAAGCGTTAAGCTTGTCATATCCATCTCTGGAGCACTGAATACCGCCGCAATGAAAACAACCGACATATTTCCTGTTTTTACGTCAATCTTCCAT
The DNA here is from genome assembly GCA_964428135.1 of uncultured Candidatus Saccharibacteria bacterium. GTDB lineage: Bacteria > Patescibacteriota > Minisyncoccia > Phycocordibacterales > CAIJYI01 > CAIJYI01. Next base: position 14,816 of record CAYRXD010000031.1, read on the forward strand.
ACGGTGTCGTTGAACTTTATACTCCCTTGATACCATGCGTCAGGATACTCCGTTGCTGAAATATAGTCAGGTATCGCGCAATAGATGACTGTACTGTCGGCGGTCCATACGCATTTTTCAGGGAGCGTCGGGGTCGTGATGTCTATGGTGCTTCGTAGTTTTCTGTCGTATACGCGAAGATTGATACCCCCCCGCGTACTTTCGGAATAGAGTATCTTCTGAAGATCCGGGCTCGGAAGGGCGGTGAGCCCGTTGATATTACCGAGTATTTTTTGCAGGTCACCATTTGGAAGGCTGACGGAGTAGAGAAATCCGGGAACATTCTGCGAGGCTTTGGTTTGAAGGGCGGCGGTTTTTCCGTCGAAATATACGGGGAGCCACTCCGAGAGCGGCGATTCAAATACCCGCATCGCCGTATTTTTTGCGAAAGTAAAGATATTCCCCTGCCCGGTTCTGGTCTCGAAAGCGGATGTCTTTGTGAGGTAGAATAAACTTTTTGTGTCAATGGAGGGTATGAGATGGAGAATATCCTCTTCCAAGAACGAACCGGCGATGGTGTCGGTTGATGTAC
>CAYRXD010000032.1:0-15099 GCA_964428135.1 uncultured Candidatus Saccharibacteria bacterium
CGGGGATTTTGAGCTGTCGGTTATGGGCGGGAGTATGGTGACGGTGGCGAGTACGACAATCAGCCAGAACGCTTCCATGCAAATTTCGATGGTGCGATTCGCCACGAGTACCGGAATTGCAAGCGGGTATGATGTGTCGGTCAGCGGTACGTCCGTGAATGCGTGGACATTCCAAACCACCCATGGAAATTATGCCGGAGAAGCGTACGACAACGACGGCGGCGATGCTTGCGGACAGATACGCTGGAGCGATTCCGTGTGTCTCTTGGTGGATCAGTCGCATTATAGATGGCGCAACGACGATGGCGCAGAAGGAGCGCCAGCAAGCAGCTGGTACGACCAAAACTGGAGCCGCCGGAAGAAAGTGCGGATCACGAACGGGACGGCGTCATCTCTCACGAATATGCAGGTGAAGCTTTCCGTTCCGTACGATGCCGACATGCAGTCCGACTTCGATGATCTTCGTTTTACTGATTCTACCGGAACGACTTCAATAAGTTACTTTATCGAAAGTTATATTGCGTCAGCCACCTCGACCGTATGGGTGGAAGTACCGTCTATTCCCGCCTCCGGTTCCGCGGAAATATACATGTATTACGGCAACGCTACCGCGGCAAACGCCGGAAGTGCGGCAAACACGTTTATCTTCTACGATGGAATGGAAGATAACGGTATCACCGAGTATTCCGGCGACACTTCGCTTTTCCGCACCACCACCTCATTCAACTATGAGTGGTCGTACGGACTTACCTCGGCGGTCGGAAGCGAAGGAGCGAGAACCACCGACGGCATTTATCGCACGGATGTTTCCGTGGCGCAAGGACAAACGATCCGGTATTTTGACTACATCGACACGAGCACCGGAGGCGACGACGAGGTCTGCACGCTTTTCGGTGTTCAGTCTCCGGGGTCAAACAACAACAATTACGCCGTGTGTCTTGAGGTCTTCGGCACCGATCATGTTGCGCTTGTGAAAAATGTTTCCTCGAACGATTCAAGCGGCACGTCTCTTGCGAGCAAAAATGTCACATTCTCGACGGGCTGGTATGAAGTGGAAGTTGACTGGAAGACGAACAACGCCATTGACGTTTCCGTGTACGACAACACCGGCGCACTCTTCGCCACCACGACCGCGACGGATTCAAGCTATACGAGCGGCGGCGTTGGCTTCGCGTTTTGGGGACAGCACGGCGGGTGGGATTACTATACGTCGCGCGCGTATGCTTCAAGCGAACCGACGTACTCGTTCGGGCTCGAACAGCAGGATTCAGGCGCGACATGGAAAGCGGCAGAAGACACGATGCTCAACAACCAGACCATCGGCAGTAATGTCCGTCTGCGCTTCACCATCGCCAACACCGGACCGCAAATCACCAGCCAGGAATTCCGTCTGCAGGCAGCGGATAAGGGTGCTGCGGCAAACTGCGAGTCTGTTTCATCCGGAAATTTCACGGATGTTCCGACAGAAACTGCCGGATGCGGTTCGGGCGTTGCCTGTATGGCGACTTCGACCATCACGAATCAGTCCGCGACCGGCGAACTTTTGAGCACGCCCGCGAATACCGCATTCGTTGCGGGGCAGATCATGGAAGATCCGTCGAACGAAACGACAAGTATGACCGTCGATACGAACAAACATACCGAAGTGGAATACAACTTTAAACTCACGAACTATGCAAGCGCGGCGGCGTATTGTTTCCGCACGACGAATGCCGGAACGGCGCTCGACTCGTATACTCGCGTTGCCGAAGTCGGATTGCTCCACCCACCCGTCATCAGCAATCTCAAATTTAATAACGATGCGAACATCAGTTTGATGGAAGGAACAACGAAAGTCATCACGGCAACCGCAAGCACCACCGACCAGAACGGCTACGCGGATATGGTCTCCGCCACCTCGACATTCTCCCGTTCCGGCGTCGGCGCATCTTGTACCGCGAACGACAACAACTGTTACCAGGTCGCAAGCACCAGCTGCTCATTCTCGAACTGTTCGGGAAATACCTGCAGCGTTACCTGTAGCGCGAACATTCAGTACTTCGCCGACCCGACGGACAGCGGAACATACAGCGCGGAAAATTGGCTCGCGAATATGACCGTCGTGGACAGCACTTCGCTCAAAGACACGGACACTTCCGTCGGCGTTGAAATGTACACCCTCCGCGCGCTCGGCACGGTTGATGCGATTGACTATGGAAGCTTGAGCGTCGGTTCAGACACGGGCGGAATAAATGCAAGCACGACGCTTACGAATACCGGCAACGATAACATCAACGTTTCCCTCGACGGAACGAACCTCACAAGCCAATCCTCCACGAGTACTATCGCTGTAGATAAGCAGAAATATGCGACCACTTCGTTTACTTACAGCGCGTGCGCCATCTGCCAATTCCTCACCGGCACCACCACGGCAGTAGACGTGAATCTTCCGAAGCCCACCACCACCGCGCCCGTAACCGACAAATTATACTGGGGAATCAGCGTGCCGGTAGGGACGAGAGGGGAGCAGCATCTTGGGACCAATACTTTCATTGCTACGGGAGGGTAAACATGAAGCATGAATCATGAAGCAGGAATATGAAAATCCCTGTTGCTTCATGGCTTCGATTCCGTTTTGCGGCGGAGTAAAATTTGCAACGCTCTTGACATTTATATAAGAATCAATTATAAGGAAATAAGCGCTCTTTGGTACTTTGTGATTGTCTGGCGGATACTGCGGCTTTTTTGAGAACCTTTTGCTTTGAACGAAAGGGGAGAAAAGACGCGGTAATACGCATGGGCAATCATTGCTCATGTTTTTTCCTTTAAGGAATCACTGATGACAGGTTTTGAATCTGCGGGAGAGAAAAATGAGTAAATATAATTACACGGCGAATCAAGCCGAAGCGCTGATAAATATCGTCGGCGGAATGGAAAGCATGGAGCGCGTATTGCGCGGAGAATCCAAAGTGGACGTAAATACGGTTTATCCGAAACTGGGGCAAATCGCCAAACTTTATGGAGACAAATTACTCTCCGAAGGCGTGCTCATTCTCGGCGATAATTCGTATCGAGGAGTCCGGGATATTATCTTTTCGTTTCATTGCGTTGGTAGCGAAGAGGAAGCGTACTTCAAACTGAAAGAGACAATTTTTCAGACCGGTTTTCAGTTTAAGGAAGATTTTTCAAAATTTTCCAAGTATTGGTCGCTTTGTACAGATCACAAACCAGAAAAGATGGAATATGTTTCTCTGCGAAATACGCTTGAATTTACGAACGGGTGGAATGGTCTCAGTTTTTGCAAAGCGGAAAGGGCGCGTATTCACACACCGAACAGCGTTGATCGTCTTTCAGGGAGAGATCTCTGCTGTTTCTTGGAGCGTTATTTAGTCGTATTCTCTGATATCTTGTTCCGCGACGATCCGGTAATTCCGGTTATCTTTTGTGATCTCTCTGGATCGTGTATGATCGGTTGTAAAATACTTACGGATAATGTTCCGGATTTCTGGAAAGAGAAATGGATGGAGCAATAGCATGTGATCTGATTGTATAATCCGAGCACAGAAAATACACCCGCGATGCGTTTGCATCGCGGGATTTTTATAGAACACAGAGGCGGAAGAGAGAGCTCATTTTGAAAAGTGTTCCCAGCGTGATATTGTTTGCGTATCGGAGACAAAGTATTAAAATTCCCATGCCTACCCAAGAAAAATTTGAAGAGACGAAGCGGAAAGCCGAAGAGCTGTATAAATCTTTCGGCGAGGTGTATTGCCCGTATTTCAAAAACAAGATTTCTTTTGATGCTCGCGGACTTGAGCATTTGAAATTCAAACGGAGAGGAAAATCTCGGCTCGAACAAGACCAGTTTATGAGATTAAAATTTATTCACCTTGCGCCGGAAATCTTGAAATTATCGCATACATTGCAGGGGAAACTTGAAACGACAAAATTTGAGCATGTGAAAACAAATAATAGGTGGGAGCACAGCTTAAAAAAAGTAACCTACTTTGAATTCATTGCACTGGTAAAAAGAGAACGATGTAAAATAATCATCAAGCAAGTAGGACAAGACAAACTGTTTTTTTGGAGCATTATTCCGTATTGGGAGATGAATCAAAGTACCATGACAAGAGTGTTTCATAACGGAGAACCGGAGGAAGATTGAAAAAAGGCAACAAAAAATGCCACTTGTGAGTGACATGCTTTGTTGGTGCTTGGTTACAGCTTGAAAGCCGTGAGAGGGCACGCCCTCCAAGCACCAACCTTAATATAGCATGTCTTGTATAAAAAATCAATAAGCTTTGTGGGGAAAGTAGAAATTACAAGCACTAACTCACGTATTATTTATGTCCCAAGAAACAGCAATACATTCGCTGAATAAAGATTTTGAAAGTATCAAAAAGATTGATACGAATGGCGTGGAATATTGGGAAGCGCGAGAGCTTTTGCCGATTTTAGGGTATCCAAAATGGGAAAAAGCCGAGATGGTCATCGGTCGTGCCGCCGCGGCTTGTTTGAATAGCGGGCAGGCTGTGGATAACCATTTTCACCGGGTGGTGAAAATGGTCGAAATTGGCTCTAACACAGTGCGAAACGTGGGCGATTGGAAACTAGATCGGTATGCCTGCTACCTCGTGGCACAAAACGGCGATTCAAAAAAGCCTGAAATTGCACTCGCCCAAACCTATTTTGCTATACAAACGAGAAAGCAAGAGATTTTTAAAGAGCTTGCTGATATGGTTGTGGGGAGCGTACGGCGTTCTTACGACACGGAAAGGAGTGATCACAAAATATATAAGCACATCGTGCGCCGTCATATTGACGATGAATGGCTGTTTCAATAAAAAATAACCCCGAAGGGCTATTTCCAACCACGTTCCTAGATCGGTTGTCCCGACCACGCCACCGTCCGGTGACAGTTCAGAATACAGGTTTTTGTACTTTCATCATATATCAAAATAAAGTATTAGTCAAGTCAAGAGTGTTTATAAGTCAGGTTTAAGAAAAAGATGTTGGAAACAATCATAATAATCTCAATCTTGTGAACAAAAAAATTATCATCGCGCTTGTCGTTGTTATTGCCGGAATCTTTCTGTGGGGGTTTTTGTTTCGCGCGGACGATACGGCGGAGTTTGTCGCCGCGTACCAAACATATGACGCGGCTGCAAGGGTACACGAAGCGTCCGCTCATGTGCCGGGCGGGGGAAATAATGCCGCGCGGCAAAAATTGAACGAACTGCTTCCGCAAGTGCTCGCGGAAAACCTCGCGGCGGAAGAACGCCAAAAACTTTCCGAAGAGGCGCTTTTGTCAGTGGCGAAAATTCGCGCGGAGATTGATAATATTGGAAGAGAAGGGGAGAAGGCGGATGCGGCGCTTCGGAAGCTCCATGAAGCGTCTGGAAACTCCGGCGGATTTTTTACCAGACAAAAAATGGGAAGCGCGGTAGCTCTTGCGGAAGACCGCGCCCGGACTATTCGGGATATTCAGGAAATATCCTCGGAGATAAACCGAAAGCTGGAAGACATCTTTCGCGGTATCATCACTGATGGCGGCGAGCTGACCACGCAGCGCATCAACGCTTTGAACCGGGATCTTCCCGAAGCGGAGAAACAATTCGACCGCCTCACGGAAAATTATCGCAGGCTCGAAAACATACGGCAAAAGCTTGATACAGCGCTCATTGGAATAGAAGGAAAATCATAAAAAAGTTATCCACACCTTGCCTCTTGCACCATTTTTTCATGAGTGTATTATAAAAACAGTTCCCCTTGTTCCTTTTTCGGGATTTTATTCCCACCCCTTTGTTTTTTATTTTTTTGTTTGTAAAACTCCGCTTGCGGAGTTTTGTTTTTTTGTCTTCTTTTTGGTGTGGGTGTGGAAGTTTTCCTTTAACTTTTCTCCATAAATGTTTTATACTTAGTAGGCGTATGAAACGTTATTTTTCCAGAATATGCCATGAACATCTTTTGTTGATGCGTGCCAATGCGCCGCTCTTTTTTGGGATCGCGCTTTTCTTGCTCGGCGTACTGAATTTCAGTCACGGAAAGTACTGTGATGGAAACGTGGCGGATTATTATTCCTGCACGAATCCTTCGGCGTATTATTATTACGGTCCGCTTGCCATCATGCTCTGCATCTTCGGCGCGTTTTGCGTCGCATTTTGGTTTCTTAAAAAAACGGAAAGATAGTTCAATGATGTTCAAAAAGCAAAGTTTCTTTTTCGCAACACTGGTGTTGTTCGCGGTACCGGGCGTTTTGTTCGCGGAGGGAGACGACGTTGCTCCGGTGATCTCCGGAGTTAAGGTTGCGAGTACGACGGAGACCGCCGCAACGATCACATGGACAACCGATGAGGTGTCGGATTCTTTGATAAACTACGGACTGGATCGCAACTATGGCATCGCGCGCGATCCGGCGAAAGACAAAAAAACTCACAGCGTGGATATTACGGGACTCGATCCCTCGACTGCATATTATTTCCGCGTCATTTCAAACGACCCGGACGGCAACCAAAGCGTTTCGGGCGGATTGTATCTTGTAACGAAGGGTTCAAAGATTCCCGGACTTGAAAAAGTAAAGGATGTCAAACAGCGGGCGATCTCGGAAAAGATATTGAACTTGCTCGAAAAACTCACCGATGCGGAGGCGATAAAATTATTGCTCGCGAAAGTGAAAGACGCCGCCAAAAATGAGCTTGCGCCGCCGACCATTATCGGAACGCCCGTGATAAAGGAACTTTCCACGGATTATGTTATCGTATCATGGACGACCGACCGCGAATCAAGCACTATGGCGACATTTTCTTCGGAGAAGGATTATGCGGAAGGAGCGTTTCCGTACACGTTCACGCAGGGAGATCCGGGGAGTCGTGATACGGCGCACGAGATCAAAGTCATCGGACTTGCGCCGAATACCAAGTACCACCTGCGCGTTTTTTCCGATGACGATGCGGGGCTTTCCGGAAGGAGCGAAGATACGGTATTTACGACGAAGTCCATTTTGCCCGTCGTGAGAAATTTTCAGATTGTGAAAGTGGAAGATACCTCGGCAACGCTCAGCTGGAATACAAGTGCGCCCGCTGCCGGCGCCATCGAATATACCAATACCGCGACGAAAGAAGTGAAATCCAAGGGCAGTCCGGAGTTCTTGGGAAGCCATATCGTGCGCCTTGAAGGACTCTCGTTCGGCACAAGGTACACCGCAGTCGTGAAGGCGGAAAACGAAAGCGGGGATAAGATTGTAAGCGAACCAATTTCTTTCATTACCATCAAAGATGAATCGCCGCCGATCATCTCAAAAGTGACGAATGAGTCGACGCTCTATCCCACCGCCGATGCGAAAGTTCAAACCATCATCAACTGGAATACGGACGAGCCGTCTTTCTGCCAGTTCTTTTACCGGCAGAGCCTTGCCCAGACGGGCGATGCCGTTTCTCTTGCGGCGGAAGAATTCTCTTCTACCGCGCACGTGCAGGTAGTTGTTGATTTCCAGCCGTCGACTGTGTATAAGTTTTGGGTGGAGTGCAAGGATCGGACGGGGAATCAGGCACGGTCGGAAGACTTCGTACTTTTCACCCCCGACAAAGAAAAGAGCATTCTCGACATCATCATCGAGAACTTCCAAGGGACGTTCGGGTGGGTGAAGAACATTGGAAAATAGTCCATAAAGTCAAAAGTTACGGACGTCGGCGGACTTTATGGACTTTACAGACTTTAAGGACTTTTGACTTAACACACATGAGCAAGCCAATAATTTTCACAGACAATATAGAAATAACCTATAACCTCGGAAAGCAAAACGAGTTTAAGGCGAACAAGGGGACGACCCTTGAAATATATCCGCGGGAGTACATTATTCTCTTCGGTCCTTCGGGGTGCGGAAAATCCACCTTGCTCTACTCCATGTTCGGCGTTCTTCCGCCGTCTTCGGGAAAGATATTCGTGAAAGGCGAAAGTATTTACGATTACAGCTCCGATCAGATGGTGAACTTCCAGCGAAAGACGATGGGGATCATGTATCAGTCGTTCAATCTCATCAACTCCATCAGTGTTCTCGACAATGTCGCTTTGCCGCTCATTTTTGCGGGAATCCCTTCGTATATCAGAGAAAAACGCGCGATGGAACTGCTCAAGCGTTTCGCCATCGACCACGTGGCAAGCAAACGCCCGACGCTTCTCTCCGGCGGACAGCAGCAGAGAGTTTCCGCCGCGCGCTCTCTTGTCAACGACCCCGAGATACTCATCGCGGACGAGCCGGTCGGAAATCTCGACAGTATTTCCGCGCAGGCGGTCATGGATACGCTTGAACAGATTAACTCGCGCGACGAAAAAACCGTGCTTCTCGTCACACACGATGCGAAGTATCTGCCGTACGCCCACCGCGTGGTACACTTGAAAGACGGAAAACTCGTGCGCATCGTGGCGAACCCGGAGAAAAAACAGATCAAAAAGATCAAGCCCGGCGAATCTATCATCACGGAGATTGAACAGATCGCGCGAATTTATCCGTACTCAAGCCCGAACGAGCTCCGCGTGAAAAGCGTCATTAACTATCTCACGCAAGACATGAGCTTCGATCAGATATTACAGATTGAAAAGATCGTCGAGCATGTGCTTGACGGCAAGATGAGCGTGCGGACATTTTATGATACGCTGAAGAATTTTCCCGAGGAAGACGGCGTCGGCGTGGCAGAGCCGGTGGCGCGCGGCATGGCATCGAAGATGGAAAAGATTCTCACGCAGTCTCGCGACATCGCGCGGTTTCGCGAGCTCAAGCAAAAAGGCGTTCCGCTCACATCGCACCATGAATTCGTCGGGCACGTGGAGCGGTACGTTCTTGAGGAGTTTAACCTGAAGATGGAACCCGAGCAGAACCGGATCCTTTCGCAAGCGATCACCGACCGTCTTCAAGGTTACATTAAAAAAGAAGAGTTCAAGGTGCTTCTTGAAACGCCGCTCTCCGAAAACGGAGGGGGATTCGACCGGTACACGACGCATGAGATCACGCGCTATTTGGAAAAGCTTTTGGCGCAAGCGGTGGCGCATTTTAAAGAATGAGATTAACATACCAACATACGAATTATGCGAATACCGCGAATGACAACAAATCCGCCGCAGCGCCACAGTAAAAGCTCTGAACTTCTGATAAGTATTCAGCTTGGTGCGAAAAAAGCAGGCTTGGATACCATGGCGGACGATGAACTTGTCACAGAGGTTGTTTCTTATCGAAAAGAAAAAGCCATGACAAAAATTGTTTTTGATACCGAGGTAGAAAATGGTACAATATAGTGAATAATTCGCCTTGCGCACGATTATAACATCATGCGTAAGGTGAGTGAATAAAAGCAGAAAGCTTTTCAAGCTCCATATAAAGTTTTTTGGGCTGAAAGCAACCATCCAAGAAAATATGCCAGCAAATAAAAAGAAAACGGTTTTAGAACTTTGTACCGGCGGCGGCGGGCAATTTTTAGGTTTAGAGCAAGCCGGTTTTGAGTGTATTGGCGCTGTTGAGATAGAGTCCAATTATTGCGAAACCCTCTCTTTTAACAGACCGCGATTGAATGTAATTAATGAAGACTTAAAAACATTTAATGCCAAGGCTTATTTCGGGGTGGATTTAGTTGCCGGCGGCGTTCCTTGTCCGCCATTTTCAGTGGCGGGCAAGCAGTTAGGGGAAAATGATGAGAGGGATTTATTCCCATCTGCGCTACGCGTGATAAAGCAAGTTAAACCAAAAGCGGTTATACTGGAAAACGTACCGGGTTTTGCTTCAGCGAAATTCCAAACATATCGAGATACCATCCAAAAACAACTTTCAAAAATGGGCTATTGGTCTGATTGGAAAATTTTAAGCGCTTCGCAATTCGGCGTACCGCAGCTTCGTCCAAGATTTGTGTTAGTCGCTTTAAAAAAGGGAAACGAAAAGACGTTTAATTGGCCAACACCAAAACAGCATGATACTACTGTTGGCGAAGTATTGCTGGATTTAAGGGCGGAAAAAGGATGGGAGGGCGCAAAACTCTGGGCAAAGAAAGCAAATGGCATAGCCCCGACCCTTGTTGGGGGTTCTAAAAAGCACGGCGGACCGGACTTAGGTCCGACAAGAGCAAGACTTCAATGGAAGAAATTGCATGTAAACGGTATCGGTATTGCCGATACCGCGCCGGGAAAAGATTTCCCTATAGATAGCCTGCCAAAACTAACGGTACGAATGGCAGCTCGCATACAAGGGTTTCCGGATACATGGATTTTCCCGGGACGAAAGACAACATCCTATCGGCAGATTGGAAATGCTTTTCCGCCCGCGGTTGCGCAATCCGTTGGCATGGCAATTACTAACTCATTAGCTGAAATATGACGGAAAAGAAAAAAGGATCGAAACAGAAAATACTTGAATTTTTGATGGAAAATATCGGCAGGGTTATTAATTCCAAAGAAATTCAAGAAGCATCCGGTTGGGCTGCGGAATGGGCAAGGCGCGTTCGGGAACTTCGCGATGAAGAAGGATACCAAATATTATCTCACAAGGATCGCGCCGATCTTAAACCCGGGCAGTACTTAATCGAAACAGCTAAAAGAAAACCAGCTTTTGTTCGGGAGCTTTCTAAAGAAACGAGAGCTTTTGTATTAGAGCGAAATGGGTTCACTTGTCAGAGTTGCGGCGCAGCTGCCGGTGATCCGGATTCTTTTCATCAAGGCAGAACAATCAGACTAACCATCGGACACATAATCGACAAATCAAAGGGAGGAGATGATGAACCCTTAAATTTGAAGGCTATTTGCAGTAATTGCAATGAGGGGCTACAAAATTCTTCGTTGCAAAAACCAGATACTATACAGTTACTTGCCCAAGTCAGACGAGCAACGATAGAAAGTCAGATGGAAGTAATGAAATGGCTGATTGGAAAATACTCGCACTTAAAGAAATAAGGGAAAGTTCGAAAACCGTTGGTTTTCGCACCCCGTAGCGAGTCGCGCGAGCGAATACTAAAATATGAGAGTCCAAGACATTGCAAAATTATCAACCCGTATGTTCAAGACGAATCCCGCGCGGACGTGGCTCACGATTTTAGGCATGGGCGTCGGGACGGGCGCGGTGGTGACGCTCGTGGGCTTGGGGTTTGGGTTGCAGAAAATTATTCTTGAGCAGATAGTCTTCGGCGAAACGCTGCTTTCTTTGAGCGTCAATAATCCCGTATCAAAATCCGTAACGCTTGATAAGCGTACCGTTGAAGCTCTTTCCAAAATAGAGAACGTCAAAGATGTCGCGCCGCTCGCGAGTCTCCCGGCTCTTGTTACCTTCGGGGGGCTGACCGGCAATACGTTTTTACAAGGAGCGGATCCGGCGTATTTTCGCTATACGGGGGCAAACGCCGTCGCCGGGGAACTTTTTAAAGAAGGGGAGGACGCGGAGAACGCAAACGGCGTGGTTCTTTCAAAAGCCGTGCTCAAGCTTTTTGAAATAAAAGAACCATCCGAAGTAATCGGGAAAAAAGTGACCTTCCGCGTTTTTGTGCCGAAGCAGGGGACGACCGAGAGCGAGGAGGTGGTACTCGAAAAGAGCTATAAAATTATCGGCGTGACGAATGAAGAAAACTACATCGCTTCCATTTTGACGCTGTCTGAATTTTCTTCGCACCTCACCGCCCCGTTCTATGAGAAAGCCCAGGTGCGTGTGACAAAAAGCGAGTTTTTGGACGTCGCGCAAAAAGCAGTTGTCGAGAAAGGGTTTACGGTAACGGCGCTTTCAAAAACCGTCGACCAGGCAAACAAAATTTTCGGCGGCATTCAAGTCGTACTCGCGGTCTTCGGCGGCATCGCGCTCATCGTGTCGGCTATCGGAATGTTTAATACCATGACCGTTACGCTCCTTGAACGCACGGGAGAGATCGGCGTCATGCGCACCCTCGGCGCATCATCCGGCGATATAAAAATACTTTTCGTGTCTGAAGCCGTCATCGTGGGAATACTCGGGGGTGTCGTCGGTATCATGCTTGGGGTGGGTATAGGGTGGACGCTCAATGGTATGATGAATCTTGCGGCGGGGAAGTTCGGCGGAAAGTCCGTGAGTCTTTTTGTGTATCCGTTCAATTTCCTTCTGTTTATCACCGTCTTCTCGGGTATCGTCGGATTCATTACCGGAGTCTTTCCGGCGCGGCGTGCTGCGGCGCTGAACCCGCTTGATGCTATCAGGTATAAGTAAAAAGTAAAAAGTAGAAAGTAAAAAGTAGAAAGTAGAAAGTAGAAAGTTTGTAAAGTATACAAGGTACAAAAACACAAAATAGCAAACTCTAGCATATGCTAGAATTTGCTATTTTGTGTTTTCGGGCTTTCCTCTCCCCAAAAAACAAAAGCGAATTGCATCGAAAAATCCCGCCTCGCGCGAGTGGCAGAAATTCTGCACGGTGGTTTTTGAGCGTTTAGGGTCACCGCGCTAAAAAAGCCGCGTTGAAATTTGACAGTGCACTATAAGTATGATAGTATATCACCGGATTAGGAGGTCTGGGAATTTTCCGACTTTCCAAGCGATTTTCATTCAACTAAAAATGAGGCATCGAAATGTACTTCCTACACGGTATTTTGTATGTAGCGGCTGTTTTTGGAGCACTGGCTGCCGTGAATACGGGTGATACGCAGCACGTACTCGCATGGAGTGGTTACGGCATTACTTTCGCATTGCTGGCGATTGCATTAAGCGTCGCCACCAAAAAGTAAAAAGCGAGTTTCATCAAGTTTGCCGGTTGTTTCGAAACAACCGGCTTTTGTTTTTTGGTCGCACACTTTTGAAATTTTTACCTCGCCGCATGTTCAAGCACTCGCACGCGGCGTTCAAGACGAGCGACTTCGGTTTTGTCGGCTTTGTTTTTGAGCTCGAGTTTAATTTCAGACACGTCTTTCATGACCGCGCCAATCATTTCAGTGTGTGCTTTTTGAATACGGATGACATTTTCCACCTTGCCAGTTAGTCCTTCAACTTTGTCAGTTAGTCCTTCAACTTTGTCGTTCGTGCCAACGACCTGCTCGGCAAGTATGGAAACTTTGCTCTGAAAATCTTCCGACAGCGCACTCGTATGCCGTCCGAATTCTTCGGACGCTACTTTCAATAAAGCACTTACGTACTGTTTCATATCCTCATTATACTCTTTGAGTATCGTCCGTATCTCGGCGACGGACATGGTATTCGTCTCGCGTTTTTGGTTTTTTATACTTTTCTTTTTCGTTTGCTCTTTCATTTCCATATTTTATACTTCGCACCGCTTGCAGTCAATTTTTTTATTCCGCAAGGGCGGACTTTTTGATAGACTTTTTATTCTGTGGATAACTTTCTTCCAGAATTTCTTTATTCTGTTGTATACTGAAAGATAAAGACAAGAAACAAGGAAATCTGCTAAAAAATATACATGCTTCATGTCGTATAAAGAAATAGAAACAAACGTCGGAAAGATAACGCTTCTCACTGTATTTTTGGGTATGGTGGTTATCGTGTTTGGCATGTTTCTCGACTCGCGGCATATAGGAAAGTTTCAGACGGTTGCCGCGAATACCGCAACGACCAGCGTGACGGTCTTGAACACTCCGCCGAACTGGACGGTTGATGCGCAGGAATCAACGGAGTCTTCCTCTTCCACGCCGACGAATTCCGGAAGCGTCGTCACGATTGTTGGAACGGGCACCGATGATAATGCTGAAAATTATTATCTCTTGATCTGTAAAACCGGAAGCGCGCCAACGGCAAATTCCGGCGCGGCACCGACATGCAACGGCGGAATATCAAATCAATGGGCGGTATCAGCTTCGACGGTAAGCGGTGTGCAGGCGACTGCCGCTACCACGACGACGGAAAGTTTTGTAGAGGCAAATTACTGGTTCGCATGGATATGCGATGCGAATGCCACTCTCCCGAAATGTAATGTCGTTTCAAAAAGCGGCACAGGAACTACTGCTTCTCCTTTTGTCGTAAACCATCGCCCTTCTTTTACGCTCTATATAGACACCTCCCCGACTCTCCCCGGAGCGACGGTTACCTGGTATTCCACATCAACCGATACGGATGTTGAGGGTACGACCGATACGGTAAACTTATTTGTCTGCAAAGCAAATGACTTCACCGGTACGGCGTGCGGGGCAGGCGGTACTTACTGCAGTTCCGGGTTGAGTGCTTCGGATCCGACATGTAATGTCGCGCTCGCTACTCCTTTGCCGGACAGAAACTACACCGCTTACGGATTTGTAATTGATAACCATAATCACGCGGCATCCGGCGGAGCTCAGGGAAATGACTCTGTTCTTACGGTTTCTAACGCCACGCCGACCGTTTCCGCCGCATCTGTCAGTCTTTTGGATACCGACGAGGTGGGCGCCCTCACGCTTACGGGAATCCAAAGCCAGACTACCGGCTTTAAAGTGAAGTTCACTGCTTCCGATGATAACAGCTGTATCGCGAACAGCTCTACGACCCCGGAGATTGCCACTTCAACCATAAATGTCTATCGCTCGGGTATTACCTCCGCCGGGTGTGATGCATCAGGTGAATTTAACGCCAATAATTGTTATACGGATGCCGCCGCGACGTCTCTCTGGCAGCCCGTGTGCACGCAAGATGCCGGTTCGTGTTTGGGAGAAGGGGACTCAAGCTCAACTTGGACATGTACTTTTCCTTTGTGGTACGTTGCAGATCCGACCGATGCGAGTACCCAGTTCCCGACCGAAAACTGGCTCGCATCTGTTCAGGTCTACGATAAATTATATGCCACCAGTACGCTTACCGAAGGGACGACCGGTACGGAGCTCACCAGTTTCTTGGCGTACAGTGTTGCCACTACATCTATAGCTTATGGAGGACTTCAGCCCGGACAGCAAAATGATCCCATAAGTCAAACTACGGACATGTCTGCGACCGGTAATATGGGACTCAATCAATCGTTGTATGGTGATGATATGTGTACAACTTACCCCTCTTGTTCGGGATTAGCTACCAATACCGTCCCCGCAGCAGAGCAAAAGTTTGCGACATCTTCTGTGGCGTATGCTTCCGGCGTAGCAATGAGTTCTACGACTCCGTACCAGCTTGATGTTAAGGTACCGAAGACCACCAGTACTTCATCTCCTCAGACAAAAAAT
>CAYRXD010000033.1:0-14948 GCA_964428135.1 uncultured Candidatus Saccharibacteria bacterium
AAGGGTGACTCAAATCAGCTGAATTTTCAAGGGTTTTAAACGGGACACGCGTGGTGACTGTCCCCGTTTCATATATTTTTAAAAACAATGGTGACTGTCCCCGTTTCCACATGCTATTGTGAAGTTTGATCCATCGGAGAAATCACATGCCAAACGACGGTTACCTCACTGAATACTATTTCGATGGCACCGGTGACCAGTTTTACCCCGGTTGTCCCGCTTCGATCGCAAAGGATCCCCAAGGATTCCAGAGCGGTGCCGACAAAGATGTTCCTTTTGTACTTCCCCCAAGCGGAATGGGGTTATGGGAAGACGAAGTGGAAAAAAAATAGTATCGCACAAATCGCAAGCGTACCCTTTTTGGGTACGCTTTTTATTAATCCGAGCCGCAAATACCATACATTTCTCCTATAGCTATTTCTAGCATATGCTAGAAATAGCTATAGGAGAAATGTTGAAACTTGATTGGTAAAATTGTTCATGCAGCGAGTATTTGCAGCTCGGGTGAATAACTGTGCCGCACAACAAAAAACTCCCTCCTTCACGCAACGCTCACAAAGATTTTGTGCAATGCGCTCATGAAGACTCCTAAAGCCTCGGCATTATTAACCCGACCCGCAAATACCCTCCTTTTTCTCCTATAGCTATTTCTAGCATATGCTAGAAATAGCTATAGGAGAAAACCAAAACTTGATTGACGAAATTGTACGATATGGAGGGTATTTGCGGGTCTGGTTAATAGCGTGAATTCGTAATTATTGGAAATTAAAAATAAAAAAATATGATGCAGAAAAACACTCTCTTCGCTTTTCTTTCTTCTATCGTTATTGGGGGAATTCTTTTACCTTCGCTTTCGTCTCTTTCAGCGCCCGCCGCGCTTGCCGCACCGGCAAATCTTATCACAAACCCTTCCGCGGAAACGGGCGCCGGACTCCCCGATGTTTGGGACACCGGCAAATGGGGGACGAACACGGCGGTCTTTACGTATCCGGCTCCGGGAATTGATGGCGCGCGGGCGATGCGGGTTGATGTTTCCAATTACACGGACGGCGATGCGAAATGGTTTTTTGCCGATGTGCCGGTTTCTCCGGGAGTCAAATACATTTTCTCGGACAGTTATCTCTCCGACGTAGATACGGAAGCCGTCATACGATACAAAACAACAAGCGGCGGGACTCAATATGTTTCCCTCGGAACACTCTCGGCTTCAGCCGTGAATGTGACGGCGCAATTTACTTTTACAACGCCTGTGGATGCTTCCTCTCTCACCGTTTTTCATTTGATTAACAAAGTCGGGTATCTCATTACGGATGATTATTCTCTGAACGAGGACGGTGGTATGCCGCCTCCGCCGACAGAAAATCTCATCGTAAACGGTTCGTATGAAACCGCGGGCGGAGGAGGAAATCCGGCGAACTGGGGACGGGGCGGCTGGGGTACGAATACACCGGTCTTTACCTACCCGAGTATCGGACTTGACGGAAACAAAGCGGCGAAAGTGGAAATCACCTCTTATACCGACGGCGATGCAAAATGGTATTTTGACGATGTCCCGGTAACCGCCGACACGGTGTATACCTTCACCGGAAAATATAAAGCGAATGTCGCCACCGAACTCGTTGCGCAATACCGCGTAGGTGCCGGTTTCTCATATCAATTTCTCGCAAGCAAACCCGTCGCGCCCGACTGGACGGCTTTCACGCAAAACATAACCGTTCCCGCGGGTGCGACAGCAGTATCGGTATTCCATCTTCTCCGTTCCGTCGGAGCGCTTGAGACCGATGACTTTTCTTTGATCGCGAATACGACGGCGCCGGACACGGTTTCTCCAACCGCCGCCATCACTACACCGACAGCAGGGGCTGCTCTTTCCGGGACGGTGCCGGTTTCCGTAACCGCAAATGATAATGTCGCCGTCGCGGGCGTAACGCTTTTGGTTGATGGCGCGGTTGTCGGCGCTGAAGATACTGCCGCGCCTTACAACTTCTCACTTGACACAACCGCATTCTCAAACTCTTCGCACACTCTTACCGCGCGCGCGAGAGACACGGCGGGAAATCTCGGCACAAGCGCCGGAGTTACGGTGACGATGCAAAACGGCGCGCCGATAATTCCCGGATTTGAAGCCGAAACTATAGCGAGCGGTCTGGTCCTTCCGACCGCGATGGCTTTCGCGCCGGACGGAAGAATTTTCATCGCGGAGAAAGGCGGCGCCGTCCGCGCGGTAAAAAACGGCGCACTGCTTTCGGAGCCGGTCATCACGCTCACTGACGTAAACAGCTACGCCGACCGCGGACTCATCGGCATCGCCATTGATCCGAACTTTTCCGCGAATGGTTATCTGTATCTTTCTTATACCTACGAAAACACGCCGGGGGCGAATTTCTCCGGACCAAAAACAGTCCACATCGCGCGCGTGACGATTATCGGCGATACGGCGAGCGAGTCAAGTAAAGTAATACTCGTCGGAACCGTTGATGGAAATGCGGCAAGTCCTTCATGCGAAAATTTTCTCGTTACCGATGACTGCATTCCGTCGGACTCGCCGAGCCACAGCGCGGGCGGACTGCGCTTTGGTCCCGATGGCAAATTGTACGCGACCCTCGGCGAAGGAGCGAACTTTGACCGCGTAGACCCGCTTGCTCTCCGCGCTCAAAATCTCGACAGCCTCGGCGGAAAAGTACTGCGCTTGAACACAGACGGCACCGCGCCCGCCGACAATCCGTTTTATAACGGCAACCCGAACGCGAACCGCTCGAAGGTGTACGCGTACGGCGTGCGAAATGCTTTCCGCTTCAACTTCCGCCCTTCCGATGGCGCGCTCTTTTTGGGCGATGTCGGCTGGGACATGTGGGAAGAAATAAATCTCATTTTGCCCGGGAAGAATTACGGTTGGCCGTGTTTTGAAGGAACATCTCGCGGAACGCCCGCAAGCGGCGGTCCCGGCTATGTCTGTGATGCTCCGGGCGCAACCGATCCGCTCTACTTCTATCAGCACAACAGCGCGTTCGCGGGATCGGTAACCGCCGGAGCGTTTCCTTCAGGCAGCGCTTACCCCGCTGAATTTTCAAATTCTCTCTTTTTCGGCGATTACGCGCAAAACTGGATTAGACGGCTCGTGCTTGACGACGCGAACAATGTTCTCTCGGTACAACAAGACGTAATTGATAACCCGGGCGGTCCCGTTGATCTTTCAACGGGTCCCGACGGGAATGTGTACTACATTGCCATTTACACCGGCGAACTCAAACGCCTCGTCTACACGACCGGCAACAGAAATCCCATCGCCTCTATCGGCGCAACGCCAACGGCGGGACTCGCGCCCCTTTCCGTGAGCTTCTCGAGTGCGGGCTCAAGCGACCCGAACGGCGATGCACTCAGCTATTCATGGAACTTCGGCGACGGTGCGACGTCCACGCTCCAAAACCCGACTCACATGTACGCCGCGAATGGCAGCTATACTGCGGTACTCACACTTTCCGACGGGCGGGGTGGCGTGGATATCAAAAGTATAATCATAAAGGTGGGTAATCAGCCTCCGAGCGCGAACATCGAAAGTCCAATAAGCGGATCGCTTTACAAAGGCGGCGACACCGTTACACTGCGAGGCGTTGGGACCGACCCCGAAGATGGCGCGCTTCCAACATCAGCCTATCACTGGCAAATCATCCTTCACCACAATGTCCATCCGCACCTGCTTCAGGAATTTTTCAACACGGCAAGTCCGTCGTTTACCGCTCCTGATCATACCGGCGAAACCGACGTTTATACGGAAGTTGTCCTTACCGTAACGGACAGTGCCGGACTCACGGGGACGCGAAGCATCAATTTGTATCTCAACAGCGGCACAGGGGACAGTTCAGGAAACCTGATCAGAAACGCCTCCATGGAGATGGCGGATCCGAACAACGCCGAAAGTCCGCTCTATTGGACGGGAGGATTCTGGGGCGATAACAACACCGTCTTTACTTACCCCGTTCCCGGATTTGACGGCGCAAAAGCCGCAAAAGTTCAAGTGACCGGATATGTCAGCGGCACGGCGCATTGGTATCATGATCCGGTCTTTGTAACTCCGGGCGAGAGCTATAATTTCTCGGATTACTACACTTCCGACACGAACTCAAGCCTTACCGCCGAATTCGGTTTTGCGGATGGCACATACAAATATGTCGACCTCGGAACTTTCCCGCCGGTTGCAACGCCGACGCGCATTGAAAGTACCTTCACCATCCCCGCGAATGTGCAGAGATTGAGCGTTACTCATGAGCTTGCGGGCAACGGTACGCTGGCGACAGATAACTATTCTCTCGCTCTCCATGATCACGACCACGTACCGCCTCCGCCGCCGACAGGAGAAAACCTCATCGCAAACGGTTCGTTTGAAACCGCCGGTACAGCCGATAATCCTTTTGGATGGACACGCGGAGGATGGGGAGACCAAACCGCCGTATTCACGTATCCTATTGTCGGCTTTGATGGAGGAAAAGCGGTGGGACTCCACATTACCGCATATCCCTCAACCGGCGGCGATTCAAAGTGGGTATTCGATGATGTGCCGGTTACTCCGGGAACGCTCTACACCTACAGTGAACGATACCAAGCCGATACTATATCTGATGTTATCGGCCAATACACCATGAATGACGGATCAACGCACTATTTCGGTCTCACCAAAGAACTGCCGCCGACCACCGGCTGGACATTCAACACCGGCTCATTCTGTCCGCCCGTCGGAACGAAAAGCATTACGCTCTTCCATCTTTTAAGTACGGTAACATCGCTCTCTCTTGATGATGTTTCTCTCACTGCGGGCGGGTCATGCACCCCGGCGGAAACCGTCCCTCCGACCGTCGCATTCACGAACCCGCTTGAAGGAAACACCGTTTCCGGAACAGTAACGCTTACGGCGGACGCGACCGACAATGTGGGCGTCACTCAATTCTTCTTTGCCGTTGACGGAGATCCGTTCGGACCGATCATGTCTGCCGGACCGTACACGATTCAATGGGATTCCACCGGTGTTTCAAATGGTCCGCATACGCTGAAAGCCACCGCCACTGACGCGGCGGGAAATAATGAACGGCAGATCATTAACATTGTTGTGAATAACTAACTTCATGTAATCATTATCTGTCCCATGTAGAATTAACTTCCGTATGAAAACAAAAGCGAACAAAAGAATGTCGTCTCTTGTCGCAATGATTCTCTTCTTTGTTTCATTCTTTTATTCCGGTATCGCTTTGTCCGCGGGAGAGAATCTCATAGTAAATCCTTCCGTGGAAACAGGCGCGGGGCTTCCCGACTCTTGGGGTACGGGGAACTGGGGCGCGAATACCGCGACCTTCACCTATCCGACGGCGGGACTTCTCGGCTCGCGTGCCGTGCGCATTGACATGACCGCGCACGCGGATGGCGATGCGAAATGGGTTTTCGCCGATGTTCCGGTGAGCCCCTCCGTGACATATGTTTTTTCCGACCGATATGTTTCCGATGTTGCGACGAGCTACACCATTCGGTACAAAAACACATCGGGGACATTCTTGTATGTGTTCCTCGGAACGGTGCCGGCGGCATCTCTCGCGACCGACAAACAATTCACTTTCACAACCCCGAGCGATGCGGTCTCGATGACGGTTTTTCACCTGATTGAAACGGTTGGCTTTCTTACGACCGACAATTC
The DNA here is from genome assembly GCA_964428135.1 of uncultured Candidatus Saccharibacteria bacterium. Taxonomy (GTDB): domain Bacteria; phylum Patescibacteriota; class Minisyncoccia; order Phycocordibacterales; family CAIJYI01; genus CAIJYI01. The sequence continues at coordinate 5,681 of CAYRXD010000033.1, forward strand.
TTCTTTGACGGAAAAGACTGCTCCGCCGGGTCTCATTGCGAACCCTTCTCTCGAAACCGCAGGTAGCAACGGCGATCCGGAAAATTGGTTCCGCGGAGGATGGGGAACGAACACCGCAACTTTCACCTATCCGGCAACCGGTGCGGACGGCGGGAAGGCCGCGCAAATTGACGTGACGAATTACGCGAGCGGCGACGCGAAGTGGTATTTTGCCGATGTCCCGGTGAGTCCCGGGCAAATCTATTCATTCACCGACTCGTACAAATCCACCGTACCGACCGAACTTGTCGCTCAATACCAAACGCCGGGCGGTTTCATTTATCAATTCATCGCATCCGTCGGAGCGTCCGGCGTCTGGAAAACACAAACGCATAACATCACTGTACCGACAGGAGCGACAAGCCTTACCGTCTTTCATTCCCTCAGCGCGAACGGTACGCTTGCCGTTGACAACTATTCTCTGACACAAGGCGCGAGCCCCCCTCCGCCGGAAGACCTGTTCTCGCGCGGACTCGTATCGTTCACGTTCGACGACGGATGGATTACGCAATACAACGACGCGCTTCCCATCTTGAACGCCGCGGGACTCAAAGGAACATTCTATATCATCAGCAAAGAAACTCTGCTTGCGGTGCCGACGGAAAGGATATTGAACCCTTCTCTCGAAACCGTCGGCGGAAACGGCGATCCGGAAAACTGGTTTCGCGGCTCTTGGGGATCGAATACGGCTACCTTCACCTATCCGGTAACAGGCGCGGACGGCGGTAGGGCCGCGCAAGTTGACGTGTCGAATTATGAGAGCGGCGATGCGAAGTGGTATTTCAAGGAAGCGACCGTGTTGCAGAATGAAGACTACGTATTGACCGAGAGCTACAAATCAGACGCCGCTTCGGTCATAACAGTAAAATATATCTACCTTGACGGCAGTGTGCAATATGCGGACGTTGCTTCCATTCCTTCTTCAAACGGCGTATGGACGAATCTCTCTCACACCATACGCATTCCCGCAAATGTTAAGGCTGTCACGATCTTTCATCTGCTCCGAAGCAATGGCTCTCTCGCGGTAGACAACTATTCCTTAAAAATGGTACCGATATATGTCAATCAAAACCAAATGCTTGAAATTCAAAATGCCGGACACGAGATTGGCGGGCATACGCAAACGCATATTTCGCTTCCAAATGTCGCCGCCGCAACGGCGAACAATGAAATCGTCGGCTCGCGAAACGACCTTTTCGGAATGGGTATAACCGCCCTCAATACCATGGCGTATCCCTACGGAGACTACAGCGCGTCAGTTGAAACAATGGCGCAAAACGCGGGATTTATCGCGGCAAGAAGCGTTGATCGCGGCTTCAACACAAAAAGTACGAATAAGTACGAACTGAAAATACAGCAAATGGACCGAACGACAACCATGACCGACGTCCAAAACTGGGTGACAGAAGCGGCATCAAGCAAACGATGGCTCATTCTCATGTTCCACCAAGAAGACAGCAACCCTGAACACGATCTCGGCGTTTCGGTTCCGTTCTTCCAAAGCGTCGTTGACTACGTAAAAACGGCAAATGTCGACGTAGTGACAGTCGCAGAGGGCGTCTCGCAGATGAACCCGTAACCGTTGCCGCGAAAGAAGCGATTGAAAGCACAAACATGTTTATCAACACAAAACCAAATATCGCACCGGTCGATTGCGGCAATTTTTATAAGTAATTGTTACGCTTATGAAAAAAAACCGAAAAAAGACTAACGACGCAAAACCGCAGGGAGACAATCATTCACCGGAGCCGCCCGCCGCCGCCTCGAAAGAACGGAAGAGCGGCAGTTCGGCAGTGGCATTATCTCTCGTACTGCTTGCGGGATCTTTTCTTCTTCCGGTCTTTCCGCACTCCTTTGCACATGCAGCGGCCAATCTTATAGGCAACTCGAATCTCGAAACGGAGATCACCATTCCGGATCTCTGGCGCCGCGGAGGGTATGGCGAGAATACCGCAAAATGGAGCTATCCTCTCACCGGCATCAATGGAACTCGGGCGGTCAGAGTGGCCATGACGGCATATGCGAGCGGCGATGCAAAATGGTATTTTGACGATGTTCCCGTTAAGCCCGGAACAACGTATATGTTTTCTGACAGCTCGGTCTCGAACGTTCCGACATCCGTTGATATTCGATACAAAGTGATAAACCGTGCATTGGAAAGAATGGGGGTGCCGGATAAATTCAGATACCGATACGTAAAGCTCGGCGATGTTCCCGCATACAGCACATCGACGGCAAAGCAATTTACTTTCACCACCCCGCCAAACGCAGTCTCTCTGACGATATTCCACTATATCAACCGCATCGGGTATCTGGTAACCGACAACTATTCACTTACGGAAGTTGGCATAGGGGAAACGCCGACGCCGGCCGACGCCGCCGCGCCGAGCGTCTCGATCGCCGCACCAGCGAATACCGCAACAGTTTCGGGAACAGTTTCCGTTTCAGTGAACGCGAGCGATAATGTGGGAGTTGTCGGAGTCAGTCTCGTCCATAGCGGAACAAACCACGCCAACGTACCGATTGGCGTGGAAGACACTGCCGCTCCGTACACGTTTGAATGGAATACGGTTGGCGTGCCAAACGGCGTCCATACTCTGGAGGCAAGAGCGCGCGATGCGGCGGGAAATGTTGCGACAAGTTCAGCCGTCAGAGTAACCGTACTGAACGCAACGACCGACGCCGATGCCGCCGCGCCCGCGGTTGCAATAACCGCACCGATTGGCGGATCCACTGTTTCCGGCACAACCACGATTTCCGTAACAGCAAACGATAATGTCGCCGTTACCTCGAACACATTGTTCGTTGACGGCGTGTCGACCGCTTCCCTGGGAACATCGTCCCCGGCAACGTTTGAGTGGGGTACTTTGTCTGTTGCGGACGGCGTGCACACCCTCTACGCTGTTGCGGCGGATAGCGCGGGAAACATGGCGACAAGTTCTCCTGTCAGCGTCACGGTACAAAATACGAACACGACCGACACAACCGCACCGACCGTCTCTATAGCCGTACCGGCGAACGGCGCGGCTGTTTACGGGACAACAACGGTTTCTGTAAATGCCTCTGACAACGTCGGAGTAGCGGGAGTCACCATTCTGCTTGACGATGTTGCCGTGAGTGCCGAAGATACCGCGACACCATACAGTTTCGACTGGAATACGACAAGCGCCTCAAACGGCAGCCACACGCTCACTGCAAGAGCGCGCGATGCGGCGGGAAATATCGCCACGAGCACCGCGGTTACCGTGACAGTAAGCAATTAGCAATTAACAAGAAAATCCCTCCGGCGAAAGTCGGGGGATTTTCTTCATACGGCATTCATGCATACCTTGTTTTATGAAAAGAAGACGCGTAAAAAAATTATCAGAATACATTTTTCAAAAATATAGTATGCAAAAAAATTCACTGCCGCGGCGTTTCGTTTTCACAATGTTTATTTCCGCCATCCTTGCCGGAAACATCTTCTCGCTGCCATTCGAAGCCTTAGCCGACGAGTATCCGAACCCGATAATCAACCCATCGCTTGAGACCGCAGATCCGAACGATGCGACCCTCCCAGATCGGTGGAATCAAGGGTTTTGGGGCGCGAGTACTGCCGTATTCGCTTACCCTGTAATTTCCGCCGATGGCACAAAAGCGGCGAAAGTGGAAATTACCGACTACGCGGACGGCGATGCGAAGTGGTTTTTCCGCGATGTTGCGGTGAACGCCGGCGAGCGGTATATTTTTTCCGATCAGTACCTCGCGAATGTGACGGCGGATATTGTCGTACGCTACGCGTTTCCGCATGGCGAATACCGGTATATTTATCTTGGAACCTCCATTATCTCGACGGAGTGGACGGGGTATGAAACACACCCCTTTATGGTTCCGGAAGGTGCGGTTTCTCTCACCGTTTTCCACCTCATTCACGAAACAGGCTCGCTTTCCATTGATAACATCTCCCTTCGCCGTCTTGCACCGGAACAAGAACTAACCGAAGCTCCTGCGTCCGGAAGCGGCGGGGTCGTACCGCTTTCATATATTACTCTTACCGGCACCCGAGCCGCGCCGTCTTTGCTGCCTCTGCCCGCGGCTCTCCCCGAAAGCCCCCGAGGTATTTCCAAGGAGCCTTCTCTTTTTCATGCAGTATCAGAAACCGTAAACGGAATGACTTCATTTACTCGCGCTCATACCGCCGAAGCGGCTGACCAAAGCCTCATATCCCCATCGGATATTTCACAACAACAGGAAACCGCGGATTCCCTTGCAAATTCTCTTGCGGCAAATCCTCTCAACGGCTTATCCAACAGTACTCTGGTTTTCCTGGGCTTGTCGCTTGTCCTGGTGAGTATGGGGATTCCCGCCCTCGCAAGCTACCACAATACAAATGCATCAGAAAAAGAAGATCCCTTATGGGAACCTTAAAAACATGACTAAAATCGCGGGAGTAATAATTCTTTTTGCCGGCATCGTGTTTTTCGGCATATGGATCAGCAGATGGAGTGATTCTCTTCAAAAAAATATCAATGTTGGGACAACAAACATAACCGCTGAAAATCGCGTTTCAGAACCTGTCCGCGAAGAACCTCGGACACAAGCCGCAAGTACATACCCCGCCGCCGCAACACCAGTGCCGCCCACTGACAACACCCTCGGCAACACGCCGCCGCGTTCGCTCAAGTGGGGGTTCTACGCCGGCTGGGAACCGGAACCCATCCTTGCACTGGAACAGCTTCTCGGCAAAAGCCCGGACCACATCGCGGTATTCATTCACTGGGGAAACGAAAACCAATTCCCCGCCAGGCTTTCTTCCCTCACAAAAGACCGCGGAAAAACCTTGATCATTTTTTGGGAAGCCACGGATTATACCGCCACAACGACAGAACAGCCGAGATTCTCTTATGATGCAATTCTCCGCGGGGACTGGGATGCGTACATGAGAGCATTTGCCGCAGACGCACAAACGTATGGTGCGCCGGTCGTATTGATCCCTTTCTCTGAAATGAACGGCGACTGGTTTCCGTGGTCGGGAACAAGAAACGGCAACACCCCGGAAAAAGCAATCCTCGCCTATCGCCATGTTCACGATATGTTTACAAACGCCGAGAACGTAAAGTTCGGTTGGGCGCCAAACAACGACTCTTTCCCGGAACGCCCTGAAAACAGCATTGAGAAATACTATCCGGGAGATACGTATGTAGACTATGTCGGAGTGAACGGCTTCAACTTCGGCGACCCGTGGCAGACATTTGACGAAATGTTCAGAGCACCGCTCGCTCTTCTTGCAACCTACAACAAACCGATATACATTTTTTCTTTCGCATCCGCCGCGGGGGTGAACAAACCTGTGTGGGTCACCGAAACTTTCACAAAAGACATCTTCAAATATCCGAAGGTTGAAGGCTGGATCTGGTTCAATGAAAACAAAGAGCGTGATTGGAGGATTGATTCCGAACAGGAAACCCTTACGGCATTTAAAGCCATACTGCCTTAGCCAAATCTTCATAGAGGGTTTGTAGGATGTGTAACAGTTGGGGGCGAAGAAACGCACGCCCTCACAGAGAAGTAGCTCCAAGATTTCTAAAGTTTCTTTAGGTTTCTTTGGCTACACGTGTTCCATTCACATAATCACAGAGGAGAGAGACATGAACAAGATACTTCAGATCTTGATCATTGCGGCAAGCCTGATTGGCTTTGCCGGAAACGCGCAAGCGTGGAACCTTATCCAAAACGGAAGTTTTGAAGCCGTCGGAACTGACGGGAACCCCCTCAAATGGAAAAGTTCCTCCTGGGGTCCTGTTATCGCTTCTTTCCCTTATCCTGTCGTGGGACGTACGGGCGGAGCAGACAAAGGGGTGGGAATAAAAATCATTGCGGCGGATACCACCGCCGTTGACCGCGGTGCTTCATGGAGAACGACGGTCGAGCTCAAGGTGTGGGGAGGGCAGCAGTTCACCTACACCGACTGGACCAAGGGGAACATCCTGGTAAGTCTTGACGCAGAGTTCAAGATGAAAAACGGGAGTTTTCTTTATCAACCACTGGATCGAATAGTGGATACGCCGTTGCTCTGGAGAAAAACCATGACGCGGATCATGGTTCCTCCCGGCGCAGTATCCATGAAAGTCTACCGCGTAGCAAAACACGTCGGTTGGTTCGCGCTCGACGACGTATCGCTGACAAGAGTGCCTGTACCCGCCGGAGCTTCCGGTTTTGTAACATTCTCGTTCGATGACGGACTCCGCCAGAGAGATGTTCCCAAATTACTCTGGGAACTCGGAACACCGGGAACGTTCTACATAAACTCCACTCCGGTGATATGGCGCTGGGATCCCGGATACTTTACCGCGGCGGAAGTGCGCGCCATTGCCATAAACGGCAATGAAGTGGGGAACCACACGAGACAGCATCTTCACTTGCCGGATCTCTCGGATGCGCAACTCTGGAGCGAAATCGTTGGAGGGAAGCGGGATGTCGAAAAAATAATCGGAAGAATGATCTTCACTTTTGCTTATCCGTACGGAGAGTATGATCAGAGGATTATTGATGTGGTGGCAAAAAGACACCTCGCCGCTCGCACGACAGACAACGGTCTCAATGCACGGACACAGCCTCAATATCTATTGAAGAGCTTCTGTCCGACGAGAGCCACACCCGTCGGCGAAGTGAAGATGATGATCGACGAGGCGGCAAAAACGAACCAATGGCTGATCCTCTGCTTCGACCAGATCGGACAGCCGGGGCTGTACAGTTATCCGCTTGCGAGCCTCAAAGAGCTCATACTTTACGCAAAAACAAAAACAAGGATCATCACCGTCATGCAGGGAAAATTGAACTATCTCGGCAAGTAACATGAAGTAATCTTCTTGCCAAAACCGCTCCATACCATCGGAGCGGTTTTTTTATTTTTTCACCCTTTCACCCTATAGCAAATTCTAGCAGCTAGAATTTGCTATAGGGGTTTGGTTGCGGCGTTATGAAGACACACGAAAAATCTGCTCCGCCGCGGCAAGTTCCTCTTGTGTATTCACCCCAAGACCCTCAAGCGGATCATCAAGAACGACGGCGCGGATTTTTTCTCCGACCGCCGCCGCCAAAGCGACGATGTCGGTGAGATAGATTTCTTTCGCCGCATTCGCGCTTTCAAGTTTTTCAATATTATTCCACAAGAAATCCGCGCGGAAACAGTAGAAGCCCGCGTTTATTTCCCGTATTTCTCTTTCTTCCCCGCTCGCATCTTTCCATTCAATGATACCTCGCACATCACCGGCATCATTTCTGAGAATCCGCCCGCCTCTCTCAAATCCGGCAGAGACTCCCGTGAAATCAGGAACGACAGCAACAGCGAGAGAAAGCGCCGCTCCGGTGCTCGCACACTCTTCCAAAAGACGCTCAAGGGTTTGTGTTTTTATAAGCGGCGCGTCTCCCGGCACAACAAGAATGTACTCCGCCAGACCTTCTTTTTGGTCTTGGAGAAGTTTTTCTTTTGCGCATGCGACCGCGTGCCCCGTCCCGAGCTGTTCTTTTTGCCAGACGTAAGAAAACTTCTCGTCCGTTTCGAGTACTACCTCCTCTCCCTTGTGCCCCACGACGATCGTCGGACGCGGATCAACCGGAAGAACACTCAGAATGATGTGGCTGATCATCGCCTTCTCGGAAAGGCGGTGCAAGGTCTTCGGAATATCGGACTGCATGCGAGTCCCCTTCCCGCCGGCAAGAATGATGACTTTCTTTTTCATGAAAGGATTGTACATTACTAAATATGAACTGTCAATGAAGACGCCCCGCCATCATAAAATATGAGCGGGGCGTAAAAAGATGGGGCATTACTGTATCAAAGCGGCAAACTCCGGATTGACAGAACGAGGGCGGTCCTCTTTATGAAAAGCAAACTTCTTTGAAGCGGGATCAAGAGACACGTACAGAACGTCGCCGGAAGAAAGCTGGTTGCTCGACTTGAGGGTTGAAATCGCCTGAAATATGCGGGTGTTTAATTTCTGTTGCAGAAAACGAACTCCCTTTTCCGGATGATCAATGACTTCATTGACCAGATATTCTTTGACCGCTTGATCAACATGGATAGTGAGAAAAAAATCAAGATCACCTTCGTCCGAGAACCGCGCGGCGAGCTTCTTTATCTCAATATCCAATATCTCAAACAGGTTTTCTTTTGAATGAGGGCGCGCCGCAATGACATCCCCGCAACGATTCACCAGCTCCGTGGGGAAAAACTTGTCCACGGCATCGCGGCACGTCCGGTAAATGGTCCAATCAATCTGTTCGGGGGTATACGCCTCGCCTTTGAATTGATACCCGGGAGACCGCCCGCTTGCAACCCGCAGCGTTTTCGCAATCTCTTCCGACCCGAGGTTTGACGTGAGAATAATGATTGTCCGCCTGAAATCAAGGACGTTTTCGCCATTCTTCGGTTTTGAAGCGAGCGGGAGCCTGCCTTCGTCGAGCACGCGAAACAGAAGATTATGAAAAGCGCGATGCGCGCGCTCAATCTCATCAAGCAAAAGGAGCGAGATATATTCGTGCTTCGTCCGGTCATACGTCGGAATGCCCAAATCCTTCATTCGCTTGGCGAGCGCGTCGAGTTTCTCTTGCGCGGCTTTTTGTTTTTCGGCATCGCCTTTGATTGCCGAAAGATGCCGCACCAGCCCGGCTTGTTCTTGCTGAATCTGAAAATACTCTTTTTGGACTTGCGCGCCGGCGTTGTGAAGAAACCATCGGACCGCGCCAAGGAAAGCGGGGCGGTCGAGTTTCTCCTGCGTAATCATCGGCTCGTCTCCGTATCCGACATATCCGGCGGGAGCGCCGATCAAGCGCGCAACATTGTGTTCAAGCGACAAATCTTGCCCATCCACGCGCATAAAACCTTCCGGGTCTCCGAATAAGAACTCTGCAAGAATTCTCGCTATGTACGTTTTTCCGACACCGGACGGTCCTACCAAAAGGACGCTCGCCGCCGGTCCCCTCTCCGGATAAAAACTCTGAAGAATTGCTTCAACCGTTTCCGCGCACCACTTGAAAATGCGCGGCTGACCCACGGCGCGCGTTTTTATAAAGTCATAAAATTCAGCCGCTATCGGACCCGAAGTCGTATGGTCGAGCGGCAAAAGAAACTTGCCTGAAGCATTAAGAGCGTTCATAATTCCCTCCTTTGTGTAAAAAATTGTTCAATGAACAGACAGAAACTCTGTACTCTTTATAGAATACCATTACTACACAAAATCATGCTTAT
>CAYRXD010000034.1:0-7980 GCA_964428135.1 uncultured Candidatus Saccharibacteria bacterium
GAGCTTCCGGCGCGTTTCGGGATGAAAGGCACTGAGCTTTTGTTAGCCTAGCATGAAACGGTTTTTTTGCAAGATTTCGTGAAACACCGCGGACGAAGGGGAGTGTTCCCGTTTGGGTTTTTTTGAAAAAATGATATATTAGTTCTATGTCAGATGAGTTGAAAAAATCTAAAATCGCCGAGCAAGAGGAGAAAACTCTCGCTTTTTGGCGCGAACACAAAATTTTTGAAAAAACCCTCGAACAAACGCACGAGGGAGAGGCATTCGTATTTTATGACGGACCGCCTTTTGCGACCGGGCTTCCGCACTATGGGCATCTTTTACAGGGGACGATTAAAGATGCCGTGCCGCGGTATCAGACTATGAAAGGGCGGTATGTTCGCCGCGTGTGGGGGTGGGATTGCCACGGTTTGCCGATTGAAAACTTAATCGAAGGCGAGCTCGGCTTGAAACATAAAAAAGATATTGAAGAACATGGCATCGCGAACTTCAACGAGGCGGCGCAAAAGAGCGTACTTCGCTATGACGAGGATTGGAAGAAAATCGTCCCGCGAATGGGACGGTGGATAGACATGGAGGAGAGCTACAAAACAATGGACTGGAAATACACCGAATCCATCTGGTGGGCATTCAAGACGCTGTATGAAAAAGGATTGATCTATGAAGGGTACAAGCCGATGCACATTTGTCCGCGGTGCGAAACGACATTGGCAAACTCCGAAGTGACGCTTAATTATCAAACCGTGAAAGATATTTCCGTAACGGCAAAGTTTGAACTCGCGGATGAGCCGGGGACTTTTGTTTTGGCATGGACGACCACGCCGTGGACGCTTCCGGGGAATGTCGCGCTTGCGGTGGGGGAGGTAATCGAGTATGTGAAAGTTTTGGAAAAAACAAGCGGCGAAAAATATATCGTGGCGAAAGAACGAGCCGCGGATGTTTTTAAAGACAAAGAATATGAAGTTCTTGAAACGGTGCATAATCCGGATTTGATTGGCAAGGAATACAAGCCGGTTTTTGATTATTACGCGGGCGATGAGAAACTTGCGAATCGCGAAAACGGCTGGAAGATAGTCGCGGCAGAATTCGTGACGACGGATACCGGTACGGGTATCGTGCATATTGCTCCCGCTTTCGGCGAAGAGGACATGGCTCTCGGACTCGCGCAAAATCTGCCATTCATCCAGCATGTTGGCATGGACGGAGTTTTCAAATCCGAAGTAAAAGCAAAGGAATTCAGCGCGGGAATGCCGGTGAAGACGAAAGGAGATACGCAGTCCGCGGATGTGGCGATTATTAAATATCTCGCCGGGAAAGGAACGTTGTTTGCAAAAGAAAAGATCGAACACTCCTACCCGATGTGCTGGCGATGCGACACGCCGCTCTTGAACTACGCCGCAAGTTCGTGGTTTGTGAAAGTCTCCGCGCTCAAAGAAAAAATGCTTTCCGAAAATGAAAAAGTCTCGTGGGTTCCGGAAAACATGAAGCATGGCCGTTTCGGAAAGTGGCTTCTGGGTGCGCGCGATTGGGCGATCTCCCGTTCCCGCTACTGGGGCGCGCCGATACCGGTATGGAAGTGCGGCAAATGCGAGAAAATTCAAGTCATCGGCGCGGTCTCCCAACTTGGCGGCGAGACCGCCAAGTCAAAAAACTCTTATTTTGTGATGCGGCATGGGGAGGCCGAGAGTAATGCGACGAATATCGTGAGTACGCGCGTGGAAACCCCTACGCACCTTACTGAAAAAGGGCGAGGAGAAGCGAGAGCTGCCGCAGAGGGTTTGAAAGACAAAAAAATTGATTTTATTTTTGCATCGGACTTCGTGCGGACGAAAGAAACGGCCGAGATTGTTGCGGAAATAACAGGTATTTCCAAAGAGAAAATTATATTCGACGCACGATTGCGCGAAGTGAACACCGGCGATTTCGATGGGAGAAACATCAATGAATATCGTTCGTATTTTTCTTCTTATGGTGAACGGTACACAAAACGCCCCCCAAACGGCGAAACATTGCTTGAAGTCAAACATCGCGTGATGGATTTTTTGAAAGAAACAAATGAAAAATACTCCGGGAAAACCATTCTTATCGTGACCCACGAAAATCCGGCCTTCATGTTTCTTTCCGGAAGCTTGGGCTTGAATGTGGATGAATCAATGAAGATGCGCGACAAGAAAGAAGAGTATTTCCGAACGGCGGAAGTAACGCCGTTTTCCTACGCACCATTCCCGCACAACGCCGATTATGAACTCGACCTGCATCGGCCGTACATAGACGATATCTCGCTTCCGTGCGCGTGCGGCGGGGAAATGAAGCGCGTGCCCGAAGTCTTCGACTGCTGGTTCGAATCCGGCTCAATGCCGTATGCGCAATTCCACTACCCGTTCGAGAATAAAGAAGAATTTGAGCGCAATTTTCCCGCGGATTTTATCGCCGAAGCGGTAGACCAGACGCGCGGATGGTTTTACAACATGCACGCTCTTTCCGTCGGGCTTTTTGGTGAGCGCGCGTTTAAAAATGTCATTACCACCGGACTTATTCTCGCGGAAGACGGGCAGAAAATGTCGAAGAAACTCAAGAATTACCCCGACCCGACGGACTTGGTGGAGAAGTACGGCGCGGATGCTCTTCGGTATTATCTGCTTGCTTCGCCGGTTGTGGCGGGGGAGGAACTTCGTTTTTCGGAAAAAGGCGTGGATGAGGTGTACAAAAAGATTGTGGTGCGATTGCAGAATGTCGCGGCGTTTTACGAACTCTATAAAACCGAAGACCAAAGCAAGAATCAGGAATCAGAAAATGTTCTTGATATGTGGATTTTGGCGCGATTGGGGGAGCTGGTTTCGGAAGTGGAAGAAGGTATGGAAGCGTACGAACTTGACCGCGCGACTCGTCCTTTCATGCTTTTTATTGACGACCTCTCAACATGGTATTTGCGCCGTTCCCGGGACCGCCTGAAAGGAAAAGACGGCGAAGAAGAAGATACGAAAAATGCGCGCGTAACGCTTCGTCATGTGCTTTTGGAGCTCTCAAAAACCCTCGCACCCTTCATGCCGTTTCTCGCGGAAGATGTCTACAAACGCGCGGGCGGAGAGAGGGAGAGCGTACATCTGGAACAAATCACAAAACACAAATTACAAATTCCAAACGCAGACGTGTTGGTTCAAATGGAAGAAGTGAGGAAGATTGTCGCGCTTGGACTTGAAGCGCGCGCGAAAGCCGGGATCAAAGTGCGCCAACCGCTACAAAAGTTTTCAGCACCGATAGACATTCCTGAAACCTTACATATTTTTGTCCATGACGAGGTAAATGTAAAAGAATATGTAAAAGGCGAGCTTTCTCTCGACACGGAGATAACCCCCGAACTCAAGGAAGAGGGGATGATGAGAGAGTTCATTCGGAATGTTCAGGATCTTCGCAAAAAAGAAAATCTGAACCCTGCGGACAAAGATCGCACGCTCATTGTTTCAACCGACGAAGCGGGCAAATCTTTTGTTCAAAAATTCGAGACGGAAATAAAAAAAGCCACGCTCTTTGCATCGCTCAAGTACGGCGAAACGGAGAATGATCAGCCGATAAATATCGGAGACCTCGCGTTTACGATAAAAGTGCTGTAAATTCAAGCGAGGCTTAACCTCGCTTGAAATTTCTTTCGCATAAAAACCCAGAAAACATTCCGCCACACCGCGCTCACTCTGCCTGCCCCCGTTCCCCATATAATTTTTCTAAGGCGCCTTCCATAGCAGACAGGCGTGCAAAAAACAGAGAAGCGAGTATACTAATGGTAATGAAAAGCGCGAAAGAAAACTCATATATGCATATAAGCACCGGGACTATTGTCAGGACGGTTTTGGTGCTCGTCGGTTTTTATGTGCTCTACCTTTTAAATGATCTTCTGCTCGTCCTTCTCACTTCGATTGTGGTTGCATCTTCTGTCGAGCCGGCGGCGCGATGGTTCATGGCGCGAAAACTCCCAAGAACCCTTGCCGTTCTTGCCGTATACATTATTTTTCTCTCCTTGTTTGCTTCTCTTTTCTATTTCTTCCTCCCGCCGCTCTTGAAAGATTTTTCACAATTTTTCTCCTCTTTGCCGCGTTATTTTGACTTCCTTGATAAATGGAATCCTTGGAGCGATGTGATGGATTATCAGCAGATACTGACGAACATCGCCGCCAACTTTACCGGAGGCGTTTCCGCTCTCGGCGGTGCCGCGGATGCCGCAGGCGGTATCGTTCGCACCGTCGGCGGAGTGTTCCGGGGCTTGGCGAACTTTATCCTGGTGATAGTGATCTCGTTCTATCTCGCCGTTCAAGAGAAGGGAATCGAGAATTTTCTGAAAATCATCGTCCCTCAGAAGAACGAAAAGTATGTCATTGATCTCTGGTATCGTTCTCAGCACAAGATCGGGCGGTGGATGCAGGGGCAGGTAATCCTCGGAGTACTGGTGGGTGTTTTGGTGTACCTCGGACTTTTGATTATGGGAGTACAGCACGCCTTTTTGCTCGCTATCGTTGCAGCAACCTTTGAGCTGATACCGGTGTTCGGTCCGACGCTTGCCGCGGTTCCGGCGGTGCTCATCGGATTCACATCGAGTGTCACGCTCGGCTTGATGGTTATCGCGTTTTACATCATTATCCAGCAATTTGAAAACCATCTTATTTACCCGATTGTCGTGCGAAAGGTTGTCGGAGTCCCGCCAATCCTCGTCATCATTGCGCTTTTGATCGGACTCAAGCTCGCGGGCTTTATGGGAATCATTCTTTCTGTCCCGCTTGCCGCCGCGCTTATGGAGTTTGTGAATGATATAGAGAAGAAGAAGGCTCTTGAAATAGAAACTGCGTAACTATAAAAAATAGCGGAACAATGGTTTTTGTGCTATAGTTTCGTCATGCAGACGCTTACTTTTGAACAAATACAACAGAAAACGACCCCGATTTTTCAACACAACGAAGTTGAATTTGCGGGGCTTTTTGGCTCGTATTCGCGGGGTGAGGCGGCAGCGGATAGTGATGTTGATATTTTAGTTCGTTTTCGCAAACAAAAAAGCCTGCTCGGTATAATTGGCATGGAAAATCAGCTCTCGGACGTACTCGGAAAAAAAGTTGACTTAGTAACTGAAAAATTTTTGAGCCGCTATTTTCGCGATGATGTTATTCGCCACACAATCTCTTTGTATGAAGGATGATACCGTTTACAAAAAACATATTTTGGATGCCATCGAAAAAATCGAGGACTATGTTCGCGGCGTAGAGAAAGATGTTTTCATGCGTGATTTTCTCATTCAAGACGGCGTAGTTCGGGAACTTGAAATCATCGGCGAAGCGGCAAAAAGTTTTTCACCGGAATTCAAAGAGAAAACGCCAGCCATTCCGTGGCGCGAGGTGGTCGGTATGAGAAACAAACTTATTCACGAGTATTTCGAGGTTGATCTTGACGCGGTATGGAAAACCGTGGAAGAAGACGTACCGTTTTTGAAAAAAGAGCTACTGAAATAACACCGTCCTTGGGCGCGAAAATAACGGATACTATGCCAGAAAAATTCTACATAACCACCTCCATAGCCTACGCCAACGCGGCGCCTCACATGGGGCACGCGTATGAAGCGTTCCTTGCCGATGCGATCGCGCGATACAAAAAAATGGAAGGGTACGATGTTTTTTTTCTGACGGGTATGGACGAGCATGGGGTGAAGATTAGCCGCGCGGCGGAAAGAGGGGGATTGGGGCCGCAGGCATTCGTGGACAAGAACGCCAAAGAGTTTTTCAGTTTTTACACCGCTCTCCAGGTCTCCTTCAATGATTTTGTTCGGACATCAGACCAGTATAAGCACTGGCCGGGGGCGCACATGCTCTGGAAAAGGCTTTTTGATGCGGGCGATATTTACAAATCAAAATACACCGGACTCTATTGCATCGGGTGCGAATCGTTTGTGACGGAAAAGGACTTAGTCAACGGTTTGTGTCCGAACCACAACACGCCGCCCGATGAGGTTGAAGAAGAGAACTGGTTTTTCCGCCTCTCGAAATACGCGGAGCAGGTGAAGGGGTTGATCGAAAAAGATGAATTGCGCATAATTCCCGAAACCCGAAAGCATGAGATTCTTGCGCTATTCAACGAGAATGTCCAGGATGTCAGCTTCTCAAGACCCGAAGGAACCATTCCGTGGGGAGTGCCGGTGCCGGGAGACAGTACGCAGGTGATGTATGTCTGGTGCGACGCGCTCGCAAACTACATTTCGGCGCTCGGATACGGCACGGACAATACCGAGAAATTCGCACAATACTGGCCTGCGGACGCGCATGTTATCGGGAAAGATATTCTTCGTTTCCATGCGCTCTTTTGGTCGGCAATGCTGCTCTCTGCTGGGCTCGCTCTCCCGCGCGAGATCGTCGTGCACGGTTTCATCACATCAGGCGGAAAGAAAATGTCGAAGTCGATCGGCAACGTCGTTGACCCGAAAGAATACATCGAAAAGCACGGAGTAAATGCGCTCCGCGCGTACTTTGCCCGCGAAATTTCTCCTTTTGAAGACGGCGATTTTACGGAAGCGAAATTTCTGGAAAGCTATAACGCCAATCTCGCCAATGGCTTGGGGAACCTCGTGTCGCGCACGGTGAAAATGTCCGTCGAATACTTCGGCGGAAATATTGCGGACAAAACGGAAGCATCCGCGCCGCTCAAGCGCAAATTCGAAACGGTTTCCGGTATGGAAGAGGCAAGGGGTTCGTCCGTGCCGTATACGGTAAAAACCGAGATTATGCCGAAGTATCGCGAACACATGGATCGGTACGAAATTCACCGCGCCGCCGAAACCGTCTTTGCCTTCATGAAACGCCTCGACGGGTACGTGACCGACTACGAACCGTACCGCTTGGTGAAAACAGACAAAGACAAAACGGAAGCCGTTCTCTGGAATCTTCTCGTCGGCATTCATCATGTCGCCAACATGCTTTACCCGATTATGCCCGAAATGTCGGACAAAATTCGCGAGCTCATAGGCGCTGCGGTATCCGAAAACGGCGACCCCGTGTCGTTTGTTGTGAAGCCGGTGGATAAACCGCTGTTTCCGAGAAAATAAATGAGGTACAATAAAACAAACTCTATGAAGACAATTTTCAACGTCATCTCTTTTTTCGTTTTCTTGATCTCTCTCGGGTTCGGAGCTGCACATGATGTGCGCGCCATAGAGTGCCGCGGTTTGTACCAATGCGTCAGTGACACAAGCAAATGCGCAGGCGAACCGGTGGGGAGCACCTGTGCAGACCCAAGCAAACCGGTATGCTGTGTTCCCGCGGGTCCGGGACCTGGTCCGGCATCAGGAAGCAGCGGGCTGGTGCCGTGCGGGTATCAAGAAGTCGCTCCGGGAGGAGATGCAACAGTAGCCGCGGAAGATTGCGATTTTTGGGATCTGATCCAGCTTGCAAAAAATATCATCGACTTCCTTTTGTATACCATAGCCATGCCGCTTGCCGCTATCATGTTCGCATATGCGGGCTGGCTCTATTTATCCGCGGCGGGGAACGAAAGCAAGGTGAAAGAGGCGCACAACATATTCGGCATGGTAGCCATGGGTCTTGCCCTTGCCCTTGCCGCTTGGCTTATTATAAACGCTATCGTCGTCGGACTCGGAGTCGGCGCCAAATTTAATCCGCTTACCGGAGGAGAATTCGGAAAATGAACCACCCGCTCTATTTTGACGCACATTCTCATATAAACGATCCTCGTTTTGATGCCGACCTCCCCGAAGTCCTTGCTCGCATGAAGGAGGCGGGCGTATGGTCCATCGTTGTCGGGACGGAAAAAAATCTCTCCGAACGCGCCGTAGAACTCGCTCGCGCAAACGAGGGAATTTTTTCGTGCGTGGGACTGCATCCCACGGATGACAGAGAAGAAAAATTTGATGAAACGCTCTACCACAAACTCGCAAGCGACCCGAAAACGCTGGCGATAGGGGAATGCGGGCTGGACTATTTTCGCATGAACGAA
>CAYRXD010000034.1:7990-14596 GCA_964428135.1 uncultured Candidatus Saccharibacteria bacterium
GAAGAAGAGAAAAAGAGCGAAAAAATGCGTCAAAGCGCCGTATTTGAGAGCCAGCTTGAACTCGCGGTGTCTCTCGATAAGCCGCTCATGATTCACTGCCGCAACGCCCACGCCGATATGCTTGATATTCTTGCATCAAAAAAGAAAGAACATGGAGAGAAACTTCGCGGCAATATCCACTTCTTCTCGGAAGGATCCGAAACGGCGAAAAAATACTTTGATCTTGATTTCACGATTTCGTTCACCGGCGTCATCACCTTCGCGCGAGATTACGATGAAACCGTCCGTTACGCGCCCCTCGATCTCATACTGTCCGAAACCGACTGTCCCTACGTTGCGCCCGTACCGTACAGAGGCAAGCGCAACGAGCCCGCGTACGTCATTGAAGTCGTCAAAAAAATAGCAGCCATTCGTTCTTCTTGCCGCAGCGAGGATTTTGAAACCGTGCGAGAACAGCTGGTCAAAAATGCTTTTCGGGTGTTTGGGATTCGCAACGAAAAAATTTGACAAGTAATTAATACTCAGGTACAATAGCTGTGCTATCAGCTGATAGCTTGTTCTTTCAACAAAACCCCAGTTGGGGCAGGAGAATACCATGAGTGCTTTCGATACGGCGTATTTCACCGAGAAAAAGTCACAAAACCGGAAACGAGTCACGAATGTAAGCGGAAAAGCGCACGAAGCGCTTGAAATTGCCACAAAAGTTTTGCGTCTTTGCTATCCGCTGCGAACTGTACGCGGGGTGCATTGTTACTATAACAACACACCCATCGAACCATTTTTGGAGGCAGAACATCCGAGTCTCGCCGAGTGCGATGATCCGAACACGAAAAAGTTTTCGATTCCTTGCAAGGAGTATGTCGTTGTCGATATTTACTTCCTTTTCGGTGATCACTACGCAAGCAAGAACGCGCAAACCGCGTTTGTTGTAGAAGTCGCTTTTCCGCAAAATGTTGAACGTGCGCGGTGGTCTAGCATTGCTCGCGTCCGCTGGACAGATTTAAACTGGAATAGGCAAGGCAATTTTGTCGGCGATAATCCGGTTCCGCAGATCATCGGCGAAACATTTGTGAATGACTGGATGTAGACTTGCGCCCTCTCAATCAAGCTCCCGTTGTAATAACGGGGGCTTTTTTACAAAAATTTGACTTCACCAAACCTTTTTGTTAGGATACTCCGTACAGCTCGACTTGATGGGCTTTTGTTTTTGAATAATTGTTTTTATGACCAGATCCCTGAAGAAAGGTCCTTATGTGGACGAAAAACTGATGAAGAAAATCGAAGGAAAGAAGCCTCTGGAGGCAGGTATTATTAAGACGTGGAAACGCGCGTGTCAGATAGCTCCGGAAATGGTTGGCTTCACTTTCGGCGTTCACAATGGCAGACAGCATATCGAAGTCCTGGTTTCGGAAGATATGGTGGGGCACCGTTTGGGGGAGTTTTCTCCGACAAGGAAGTTTATCAGGCACGGCGGCAAGATGCAGAAGGAGATTGAGCAGAAGAAGAAAGAATCCGAAATAGCCGCAGCGAAAGCCGCGAAAGCCTCCGGAGATTCGGCTACGAAAAAGAAATAACGCGCCCGCGGTCGCCGGGGGAAAGTCCGAAAACCGTAGGTTTTCGCACCCCGTAGCGAGCCGCGCGAGCGAACATGAAAACAGACTACCATGCAAACCGGAAAAGCAACACTTACAAACTATCGACAATCCCCGCGAAAAGTGCGGTTGCTTGTTGATATGGTTCGCGGAAAGGAAGTGCACGAAGCATTGACCGCCCTTAAATTTACGCCGAAAAGAGCGTCTCTCCCCCTGGTGAAGCTCATCGAGAGCGCGTTTGCAAATGTAAAGAACGCCGGTGCTGATCATCACGATACTTTCATTATTACCGGTATCTCCGTTGATAAAGGAATTGTCATGAAACGACACATGCCGAGAGCGCGTGGCAGAGCCTTTCCGATTAAAAAACGTTCAAGTCATGTAACGGTTACCATTGAACAAGGCGAAGCGAAAGCAAAGAAAAAGGCTAAAAAATCCTCAACAACTAACAGTTAGTAACTTGTAACGAGCATGTCACACACCGTCCATCCATATTCACATCGTTTAGGAATGTTGCGAGACTGGAAGTCCCGCTGGTTTGCAGCGCCGGGAAAATATCAGCAATTCTTGCGGGCTGACGTGCTTTTGCGCGAATACCTCGAAAAACGGCTTCGCGGACATTCGGTCAGTTCAATCGAGGTGGAAAGAAATGCGAATACGCTGAAGATTCTCATCAAAACCGCACGCCCCGGCATGATTATCGGAAGAAGCGGTGAAGGCGCAACAAAACTCCGAAACGATATTTTCACCTTTGCCAAGCGCGAGAAGATCGCTCTTTCGGAAAATCTGAAAGTCGACATCGAAGAGGTTCGGTTCCCTGAGACGGATGCCGCAATTGTCGGCGAAATGGTTGCCGAGGGGCTTGAGAAGCGCATGCCGTTCCGTCGCGTACTGAAGCAGATGATCGAAAAGATCATGGCGAACCGCGATGTGCGGGGAGCGAAGATTGCCATTTCCGGACGATTGGGCGGTGCGGATATGAGCCGGGCAGAACAGATCAAAAGAGGCAACATTCCTTTGCAGACCTTCCGCGCCGATATAGATTTCGCCCGAGAAAAAGCATACCTTCCTTACGGAGTTATCGGAATCAAGGTATGGATATACAAAGGCGAAGTATTTGCAGACAAGCAAAAATAAATTAGTAATATCATGCTACTCTTCCCAAGAAAAGTAAAACACCGAAAATGGCAGACGGGACGCCGCAACCCGAAGAAGCTTCGTGTTGCCACTCGCGGCGTGACCGTGGCTTTCGGCGCCTACGGATTAAAAGCTCAGAGCGTCGGGCGCATCCGGTCGAACCAGATCGAAGCGGCGCGAAAAACGCTCGTCCGCACGCTCTCCAAGACCGGCAAAGTCTGGATTCGCGTATTTACCGACCGCCCGGTGACCCAAAAAGCGGCAGAGGTCGGAATGGGAAAGGGAAAAGGGGATCCGGTGGGCTATTGCCTTGAAATACTCCCGGGGCGCGTGCTTTTCGAAGTAGACGGCGTTACCGAAGCGGTCGCCAAAG
Source organism: uncultured Candidatus Saccharibacteria bacterium (assembly GCA_964428135.1). Lineage (GTDB taxonomy): Bacteria > Patescibacteriota > Minisyncoccia > Phycocordibacterales > CAIJYI01 > CAIJYI01. The sequence goes on from CAYRXD010000034.1 coordinate 11,093, forward strand.
AAGCGCTTCGAAAAGCGGGAGCGAAACTTCCGGTAAAAACAAGAATAGTCAGCCGCGTATAGTTTTTGAATAACTTGACTCAAATGCCGGAATACGCTAAAGTCACAACAATATCATGTCATCAGAAGATATAAAAACACAAAGCGAGAAAGATTTGGGAAAAGCCGTGCTTGAAAAGCGGTCGCATTTGCGCGAGGCGCGGTTCAATATTTCCGGTACGAAGATCAAGAATGTTCGCGATCAAAGAAATACGAAAAGAGACATCGCGCGGATACTGACCGAACTTAACATGCGCTCAAAACAAAAATAATACCATGAAAAAAAAGGACATATACCGCAAAACCCTTAAAGGGATTGTTGTTTCCGATAAAATGCAGAAGACCGTCGTCGTCGAAGTCAACCGTTTCGTCAAGCACCCGAAATACGGCAAGTACATGAAGCAGAGCAAGAAATACAAAGCTCACGACGAAAGCAACACCTACAAAATCGGAGACAAAGTGAGTATAGAAGAAACTCGCCCGATTTCGAAAGACAAGAGCTTTAAGGTCGTCGGGAAAGTAACATAAAACCTGAATCATAAAACATGAAACAAGGTGTTAAGCAGTAGTACCTTGATTCATGACTCGTGATTTATGAATTCATATCCATGATTCAACCACAAACCATCGTAAAAATAGCGGACAACACCGGAGGAAAGATCGGCAGAGTTTTCAAGGTTCCCGGCGGCTCAAAGAGAAGATATGCGGAAATCGGAGACATTGTGATACTTTCCGTACAGGTTGCCGAACCGCGCAAGGGCGTGAAGAAGAAAGACGTCCTTCAGGGGGTGGTGGTGCGCCAGACAAAGCCGTTCCGAAGAAAAGACGGTTCGTATGTTCGTTTTGATGAAAACGCGGTTGTTATTTTAGAAAAAGGAAAGAAAGAACCGAAGGGTGGCCGCGTGTTCGGACCGATTCCGCGCGAGATGGCTGAGCGGGGATACCAAAAGATCGCCTCGCTCGCACCAGAAGTCGTTTAACAGCAACGCGCCCGCGGCGCAAGGGAAGTCTGAAACCGTGGTTTCAGCATCCCGTAGCGAGCCACGCGAGCGAACACGAAAAATGCATATAAAAAAAGACGATCAGATAATAGTCCTTACGGGCAAAGATAAAGGAAAGAAGGGGAAAGTCCTTCATGTTTTTCACGAACAAGGAAAAGTTATCGTTGACGGCGTTGCAATCAAGAAAAAGCATCAGAAAGCGACCAAACGCGGAGGGAAAGGAGCAATCATCGAGAAAGCTACGCCTATTCACGCATCAAACGTTGCGCTCATGGACCCGAAATCAGGCAGAGCCACACGGATTGGCATCAAGATGATTGGCGATAAGAAAGTGCGGATCAGTAAGAAAAGCGGAGTAGAAATTTAGAACACAACCATGCAAACTATTAAAGAAAAACAAAAGAAGGCATTCGCTGAAATGAAAAGTACTTTTGGCTACAAAAACCCGATGCAGGCGCCTCGTTTGGTGAAGATTGTGGTCAGTACCGGTACGGGGAAGGCGAAAGACCCGAAGCGAAACGATCATGTTGTTGACCGTCTTTCAAAGATCACCGGGCAAAAACCCGCTCTCCGGGGTGCGAAGAAGTCCATCGCCTCCTTCAAGGTTCGACAGGGCGACCCGGTAGGCGTTACCGTGACTCTTCGCGGCGAACGCATGCAGAGCTTTCTCGATAAGCTTGTGAATATCGCCATTCCCCGCATGAAAGACTTCCGCGGACTCGACGCAAAAGCGGTTGATGAGATCGGCAACTACACCCTCGGACTTCGCGAACACAACATCTTTACCGAAACCTCCAACGAAGATTTAAAAGACGTTTTTGGACTCGCTGTCACCGTTGTCACCACTGCCAAGAGTGCCAAAGAAGCCAAAGCCTTCCTCGACATTCTCGGGTTTCCTTTCAAAAAAGCGGATGTGAAGTAGTGGTAATAAAAAAGTCTGCTACCGGCAGACTTTTTGCTTTCTTCACATAAACCGTTTATACTATAGAGATGACAGATGAAAAAAATGAACAAAAAGTGGCGGTACCTATAATAAGCGACCCGGCAAGAAGTGTGCCAAAATACTCGACACAGGTTACTTTTGCAAAATTACAAAATGGGGATATTATAATGAGATTTCTTAGTCGTACCGGCGAAGAAAATCAAGACAAAACCCCGGCTGTGCTCATTGAAACCATTATGGTGGACGAGACGCACGCAAAGGAAATTTTAAAAGTATTGGGGGATATTTTACAAAGCAAATAGTTTTACAACATGCTTAATTTTCAAAAACCAATTCAAACAGAAGAAGTCCGGTTCATTTCCGGCTCAAAGAATTTTGTACTGGAAGAAAAAGAAACCAATGCTACTAATTCTTACCAAGTAATTGGCAATATTATTCTAGATTACTTTCAGAAGCGCGTTATTGCTATTGAGAAAATGAATGAAAAGTTAAAACGAGTTTTAGCTATGTAGTTTTATGGATAGGGAAGAACTGAGAAAATATCATGACGATTTTATCAAAACTCTTCAAAGTACGATAGAGAAGTTGGAAGCAAGGACGAATGAGCAAGATAAAACGAAAGACGCACTAATCGAAAAAATCACAAAAGCTCTGGCGGAAAATAATTCACTTAAAGAAGACCTAAAAGGTGAGATAGGGAAATTAAAATTGCATAACAAAACAGATCTCGTTTTTGGTATTTTGGGGAAAATGATAGTAATTATAGCAATTTCTGCTTTAATGTATGTGGTCTGGGTTGTTCAGCCGGATAATGTAAAACTTAAGAAAGATGAGATTGTTATGGCTAAGGCAACAAGCACAAGACAATAGCTTGTATTCTTGCCAACTATTCTTGCCAACTCAGTCTTTCCACCCCGCCCGAAATCGTGTATAGTGAATGCATCTTTTTTAATCATGAAAACAATCACTCACAAATTTCGCCACTATACCGCCGTTCTTGAGCCGGACACAAAAAACGGCGGTTTCACCGTATCCATTCCCGCTCTTCCCGGCTGTATTTCCGAGGGCAATACTTTTGAAGAAGCAATCGCAAACATTGAAGAAGCGGCAGAACTTTATGTGGAAGTGATGCGTTCTCATAAAAGGGAAATACCGAAAGAAGACAGGGGTATTATCTTTGCGCCGATTGCCGTGCGAGCGTAATACCGCGCTTGTTTTATGCCAAAAATTCTGCCGCTCAAACCGAAAGAAGTCATAAAAATTTTGGAACAAAACGGCTTTGTTTTTGCGCGACAAAAAGGGAGCCATAGAATGAATGTATGTGAAAAGAAAAACTGGCATAACGGTTTCGTATCACAACAAAGAATTAAAACCAAAAACTCTCCGGCATATCATCCAACAATCGGGAATTGAGATTGAAAAGTTTTTGTAAACTGTGAAAATAAAAAAGCCCCAACATGGGGCTTTGGAAGATGATAGTTTGAGATCGTACCGTGTTATTTTCGGAATACATCACTCCACA
>CAYRXD010000035.1:0-14268 GCA_964428135.1 uncultured Candidatus Saccharibacteria bacterium
TTGCGTCGGAACGCAGGAGGCGTTTGGGGCTCATGTTGTATTGTATAACTCTGTCGTTTGCAAAAGTTTTTGTTTTTGATACTCTAGATACATAAGCTCTTTCGTTTTACTTCATTTTTTTACATTTGGTCTGAACTTTTCAGACCCCCCATTTTTTTACAAAACTCCGCAAGCGGAGTTTTACTTTTTTGGAGAGCGCTATGGATTGAGATTGAGACATCTCTTATGATACAATTAAAACATATGAAAGAAATAACCTTAGAAGAACTCTCGTCGCCGGGGTGCCACAACTGCGCCGAGTTTGAGAAGTGGTGGCACACCATTGAAGGCGAATGGCCGAATGTGAAGGTCAAGAAGCTCAGCATTCTTGACCCCGAAGGGCAGGAACTCGCGGGAAAACGCATGATAATGGCATCGCCCGGCATCATCTTAAACGGCGAACTCTTTTGCACCGGCGGGGTGGATAAGGCGAAGTTTTTGGCGAAACTAAAGGAGCTCTCATAGAGGAAAAGGTTTTGTGGTATACTCGAAAGTATACCGTCACTAATCGTAAAATCTGCGCCTCTCTATACTACACGGAATCTCTTGCGGGACATCCGGCCTTTTTTGTTGCCGTACAGGTGGAAGTTCATTGTTGCCACGCTTTTTCGTTTTGCCGCCGATATCGCATGGCTCTATCCGGCGTACGGGCTTGCGGTACTCGTCACTTTTTTTACGAAATATACTCCCGGCGCATCCCTTGCTCCCGTAAAACAAGTTTTTGTATTGTGGATGTTCGCGAGTATCGTGCGCTATGTCGGCATGTATGCGGCGAAACGAATCATGTTTGCCGCGAGCGAACAAATGGCTCTCGATGCACAGCTCAAAACCGTCAACCATCTTTTTCTGCTTGATATGGGGTGGCACGAGCACGAAAACTCAGGCAACAAGCTCAAGAAAATAGAGCGCGGGGGGCAAAGCATAGATCGGATCTTTCGAATGTGGATAAACGCTTTTATTGAGATCGGAGTCAATTTTTTCGGCATAATCTTTATCTTGGCAAAATTTGATTTCACTACGGTGGCACTCACGCTTGGTTTTTTGGCGACGTACTATGTCATTGCTTTTGTGTTTCGCCGAAAAGCATCGGCGGCGGCGCAAGTGGTGAATATGAAAGAAGAAGAGATGAACGGGCTTTTCTTTGAATCGATCAATAATATTCGGAGCGTTAAGGTAATGTCTATGCGGAGGCCTATTTCCGAAATGCTGCGAAACGAAGCGAAAGACCTGTACGGGAAAGTCTTGAAGCGCCTGTTTTGGTTTCAGACAGGAAATAGCCTCCGTGGGTTTTACGCAAATACATTTCGGATCGGAGTAAGCGCTTTCATTGTGTATGGTATTTTGCACGGACACTATGAAGTGGGTTTTCTCATACTTTTTAATACCTATTTTATGCAGATCACCACATCTATCTCCGAACTCGCGGAAGTGACCCAAGAATTTATCATCGCCAAGTTAAGCATCGGGCGCATGACGGATATTCTCCGCGAGCCGGTAGGGACTGATAAAGAAGAAGGGAAAATGTCGTTCCCGAAAGATTGGCAAAAAATCGTCTTCAACAAGGTTTCATTTTCGTACGGCGACAACGAAGTTTTGAGCGGCGTGTCCTTTGAGGTGCGCCGCGGAGAAAGAGTGGGAATCATCGGCCTTTCCGGAGCGGGGAAGTCCACGCTCTTCAAGCTTCTGTTAAAAGAGCGCGAGCCGAGCGGTGGAGAAATTTTGATTGATAGTATTCCTTTGGAGCATATAAGCAAAGAAGATTATTTTCGCCACACAGCCGCGGTTCTTCAGGAAACGGAAGTGTTTAATTTTACGCTTCGCCAAAATATCGCTCTTGCCAACAACGAGGAGGCGGAGAATAACGAGCTGTTTGAAAAATCACTTCATATCGCCCATGTTTCCGATTTTCTCTCCAAACTTCCGCAGGGCGCCGACACGCTTATCGTGGAGAAGGGGGTGAAATTATCCGGCGGAGAAAAACAACGACTTGGGCTTGCCCGCGCGGTATTCAAACAGCCGGAAATTCTGCTTCTGGACGAAGCGACTTCGCATTTGGACGTTGAGTCAGAAGAAAAAATCAGAAGCTCGCTCCACGAATTTTTCCAAAGCGTTACCGCGCTCGTCATTGCGCACCGGCTTACCACCGTGCGCGAGATGGACAAAATCATCGTGATTGAAGACGGGAAAATAATAGAAGAGGGAAGTTTCGACGAGCTCCATCAAAAGCGCGGCAGATTTTATGAGTTGTGGGAAAAGCAGAAGCTGTAATATTCGCACCTACGGTATTTTAAAAACAAAAGCGGGTATAGTTCGCGTATGCGAACTATACCCGCGATAAGAAAAAATCGGGCGCCAGAGGGGCGTCCGATTTCGATATGTTCTATTTTTCGGTTTTGATTGGAACGAGAACTGGTTTTTTGCCGAAGCTCGCAAGCCATTCTTTGACTTTTCCTTTGCACGGAGGAAGTGGGTCGCAATCCATGAAAAATATAAAAAGTGTCAACAGAAGCTCAAAAACCTTGTCGTATATTTGAATTTCTGGAATCGGCAACAGGACGAAGATAGGTGTTGCAACGATAAAATTAAGACGGATAAAACGATGTATAATGTTTATCTTGCTAGGGTTAGACAGCCCATGACTTATTCGGTCATATGCGCATGTTTCGCTTATTTTCCACACCCACGTGAAGTAGTTGGTGAATAGAAAAACGCCGTACCAAAACCAAGTCGGGTGTTTGTGGTTGACAATAAGCGTATTTTCTCCGACAAGTTCTTTTGGAAACAGGTGGTAGTATACCCCCAAAGAAATCATGACGATTAAAAAACTGCAGAATCCGGCGTAATAGTAATTTGTTTTTCCTGTCAATCGTTGCAGGAAATGACACCCTTTTTCAAAGTGCGAAAGAAAGAACCAGTCAATTTTTTGAAACATAACAGTCTCCTTAAGGTGGTTGTAAAAATTCTTTTTGCCAACTTTATGTGTAGCATTTTTTGGTTTCTTTGTCAAATCTTTCAGCAAGAGCCGATTTCCTGTATCCACACCTTTCTCGGCGCGTTTTCTTTTTTCGGGGTATAATTAAAAATAACTAAAAACCTTATCCGTAAAAACTATTAGAAAAAATTTATGCAACCGGACAAATCAAAATCAATTCTCATTTCGTCGATCTTCGGCTTGCTTGCCGTTATCGTCTTCGGACTCCTCTGGTTTTTCTTCCTTGCGCCCGCGGTTCCTGCGGGCATCGGCTGGTTCATTTTCAGTTTCGCGGCGGGGCTCACCATGATTGTGCTTCCGTGCACATTGCCGCTTGCTTTCGTCATCGTGCCGCTCTCGATGGGGAAGGGGGTGGCGAAGGGAATCGGTACGGCGATCGCTTTTGCTTTCGGTATCGTCATTACGCTGAGTATATACGGCATCATCGCTTCCCTTATCGGGAAAGCCGCTCTCGGCTCTCTCGGCGCGCCGCTTGAGACGGTGAAGAATTGGGTGTATTTCATCGCCGGCATCTTCGCGTATCTTTTCGCGCTCGGCAGTATCGGACTTCTCTCTTTCAAAATGCCGACCTACACCGGCGCGGCTCCCGACATCATTCAGAAAAAAGAAGACTACCTCAAAGCGTTCCTCATGGGGCTTTTCCTCGGCAATATCGGCATCGGATGCCCGCACCCCGCGACCCCGCTTCTTCTTATTGAAGCGGCGACGAGCGGCAATGTGCTCTACGGCTGGCTTCTCTTTTTCGTTCATGCCGTCGGACGCGTACTCCCGCTTCTTTTCCTTGCCTTCATGGGTATTATGGGCGTGAACGGACTTTCGTGGCTCATTGCGCGGAAGGATAAAGTGGAAAAAGCTACGGGTTGGGCGATGGTATTCGTCGGCGCGTTTATTCTCGTGCTCGGACTCTTCTCGCATGACTGGTGGGTGAATTCCGGACAGCACTCGCTTCTTGAGGCGGTAACGCAGGAAGAGCGGTTTTTGGATGTTATCGGCGAGAATCTCGGCACGGGCAATGCGCATCACCACGGTATCGAAACAGGCACGGGACTCTTTGGGCTCCCGCTCTGGCTTGGCAGCTGGGTGCTGGTGATCTTGTGGGTTCTTCCGTTCTTTTGGTATTTACAAAAAGAGAAAGCGCGGATTGCGCAAATTCCGGAAACGAATCAAATTCCGGAACGATTAGCAGAAGATAACGTACGCTTTATGAGAAAGAAATTTTACATCGCTCTTGCCATCGCGCTTGGTGCCATCTTTATCTACATTTTGCCGATGCGGTTTTATAATCAATCGATCGGCGTCCCGGCGCATAATGACAATGCCAGCGTTCCTTCTGCTGCGGTATTTTCACAGGACATCATCGGTCTTCCCGAAGCGAAGCCGTCCGAAGTCGTGGAGCTTAAGAATGGCGATACCTACACCCTCTCTCCCGGCGCGGTCTGGAAAGAAATAAACGGCAAACGCGTGAAAATGCTCGCGTATAACGGTATGATTCCGGGACCGACCATTAAAGCGAAACAGGGGAGCGAGGTGACGATTCACTTTGTAAATAATTTGGAGATTAAGGATACCCTCCATTCCCATGGCGTGCGCCTCGACAACGCTTTTGACGGCGTGGCGGGAGTGACACAAGAAGCGGTACTGCCCGGCGGTTCGTTTGACTACAAAATCAAGTTCCCTGATTCGGGAATTTATTGGTACCACTCGCACATGAACGAGGCGTATACGCAAGGACTTGGCATGTATGGAGCGTTTTTGGTTGAACCAAAAGAAGGGAAGTTTTCCGGCAGAGAGGAAGTAGTCTTTTTGAGCGACTTACTGATGAACGAAAGCGGCATCGTGCCGTTCCCGAAAGATTTCACCGACCATGCGATGATGGGGCGGTTTGGAAATACGATGCTTGTGAACGGAAGTACGAATTATCGGTTTGCGGCTGCGCCGGGCGAAACCGTCCGTTTTCACTTTGTTGATTCCGCCGTTGCGCGGACATTCCGCTTGAGCGTGCTTGAAAAACTGGGGGGAGAGAAAGTGGCGATGACGCAAGTCGGAAGCGACGGCGGAGAGCTGGAGCATAAGGCGGCGGCAGACGAAATACTGGTGAGCCCCGGCGAACGCGCTACGGTGGATATTCGTTTTCCGGAAATGACGGGAGAATATCAAGAGTATAATTTATACCATGAATCGTCGGAGCGAACATATCTTCTCGCGACATTTGAAGTAAGGGGCAATGTGTCAAAAATGCAAAAAGAAATCAAGAAGGAATTCAACCTTAAAGAAATCACTTATCAAGATAAACCGATTTTCTCGAAAGAAGAGTTGAATCGTTACCGCATTGCTCCGCCGGATAAGCGCATCAAGCTTTCTCTTGTGGCGGACATGAATGCGATGATGAAAGGCATGGGCGATGGAATGGTGATGCCGACAAACGCTGAGCCTGCGCATGACAACTCCGATGGACACCACGGAAGCGCGGGGCTTATTTCCGAAGCATACGCGAGTGCGGGGCATGGAGAGGCTACAGAAGCGCCAACACCTGCCGGAATGCCCGCCATGGATATGTCGAATATGAACATGGGCGGTACGCCGAAAAAAATTGAATGGGAGGATGATATGGGCGCGATGAACGCCATGTCGAATTCCAACAGCGTGAAGTGGGAGATTATTGACGAAGACAACGGCAGAGTGAACGGCGACATCAACTGGACGTTTAGCAAAGGAGACATGGTAAAAGTGCGAATTTGGAATGACCCGAAATCCATGCATCCGATGCAGCACCCGATACATTTCCACGGACAGCGCTTCGTGGTACTTGCGACGAACGGCGTGCTGAATGATAATCTCGCGTGGAAAGACACGACGCTCGTCCAAACGGGCGACACGGTAGATATTCTCGTTGAGATGAGTAATCCGGGGATTTGGATGGCGCACTGCCACATCGCGGAGCACCTCCACTCCGGCATGATGTTCGGCTTCGTCGTAAGAGACGGCAGGATTGCAGTGGGGGAACAAGAGGATTATAAAATAGTGCTACCGCAAGAAAGAAGTCAGATGGCGGCGGCGAGTGCATGGGCGCACGGCGGTGAGGAGGATACGCACGAAGAACCGGCACACAAGGTCGCATCCGACGGGCACACCGACCACGAACATGCACCGATGGAAGGAGGGCAAGTTTCCGTTAAATTCGTTCTTATCCTCGTGTCACTCCTCCTTATGGGCGGACTTTCTTACGGCGTGTGGCGGTATTTGGATGTGAAAAAATAAATTAAAAATTAAAATTGAAAAAGTAAAAATGACCACGCAAAGCCAAAAAGGTTCCGCGACCATCGTCATTTTCATCGTCATCCTCCTCACTCTCGGCGGGGCGGCTTGGTATTTCAAGAATGTTCCGCTGGGAAAAATTCCGGCGGAACAGCCACATAAACAACCCCAAACAGAAGAGGTGAAAAATGTCGTAACAAACAATCCAACAACACAGGACCAAAAAGATTCTGTAAAAACATACAAGAATACAAAATATGGCTTTGAGTTTACCATACCGACTGGTTGGAGGATCTCCGCAGATATGAGCGCGTATTCTTCCGCGGTACAAATCGTTCAATCGGCACCTCGGTCTCAATATACCTCTATGAATCTTACTGACCTTTCCACAGAAGAAAAAAAGAAATTCAACGATCTTGTTCAACAAGAAGTTGTTAGGTGGAAAGTTGATACAAGCCCGGCTGTTATTTTGACCAACTTGTCGGAACAAAAAGAGAAGGATTTTTTCCAACAGGTAAAAAACGGAACAACTGACCTCAGCCAGTTTCCTCACGAGAACAGCATATTTATAAATGTGTACTCTCATCCAACCGATATGAATGCCGTGGAAAAAGATACAAAAGTTTCTCAGAGAAAATATCTTGTTTTGAACGATAACCTTAGGGGGCTATATATAAAAGCAAAATCTCTTAACAGTGTGACAGTGCAAGTTCCGTTGGCAAAGAACGCCCCTCTTTACGATGGGGGTATTGCAAAAACACTTTCCCTCGGCTTTTGGCCAAGCGCAGCAACGACGGAAGAGAATTTCTTGTCTTTTCTTATGACACTCCAAATTCAATAAAATTCTTTCCATTCGTACCTTTCGGTATTCGGTCTTTTGTGATATAGTGCGCATATGATAACCCGCGAAAAAATCAAAGAAGTCGCCGACAAAATCGCCCGGGAATTTCAACCGGAGAAGATTATCTTGTTCGGTTCGTTCGCGTGGGGAACGCCGACGGAAGACAGCGATATTGACCTTTTCATCGTGAAAGAAACCGAAAACACTAGAGGGTTTGCGCGCGAAGTGGACAGGTCGTTTTCCGCGCGCGATTTTTCCATGGATATCATCGTATATACGCCCGAGCAGGTTGAAAAGAGGAAAAAAATAAACGATCTTTTTATCAGAGAAATTTTTACAAACGGGAAGTTTTTATATGGATGAAGCAAAAAATTACCAAGAATGGCTTGAAAAAGCGCATGATGATGAATTGAGCGCGGTTTCGATAGTAAAACACAAAGACGGTTCGCCGAATACCGCATGTTTTTTGGCGCAGCAAATGGCGGAGAAATGCCTCAAGGGATTGCTGGTAGCATATGGAATACTCCCTCCGAAAACCCACGATCTTGTAAAATTGAAGAATTTGTTTTTGGAGAAAGACTCGGCGGTTTCCACCGGAGAAGAATTTGAGAATGATATTGCCGTGTTGAATCGGTATTACATTGAAACCCGTTATTCCGGGAGATTACCCCGAGTTTCAATGGGGTGATGGAGAAGAAGCGCTGGAATCCGCGAAACGAATCAAGCAGTTTGTATTGGACAGAATTGTGGCAGCGGATGCTTGATTAGGGGTCAAGGAAACCGCCACTCGTCGTCGCGCGCTCGTCGTCTTCCTTCTGACCTTACTGCCGAAGATCCGATTTTTGGTGAAATAATAGGTATTCAGTACGAGGCAGATAAAATACTCATGCTACAGTTTGAAAATTTCTCATTGAATGCCGAACAAAAAGATATTTTTGAAAAGATCGGTTATAGTTTCAGGTTTAATGAGAAATGAAATAAATTTTTACTACAATGGAAATTTTCATCGCTTTTGTTTTACAGTTTGTTGCCGTACTCGCCCTTCTTTTTCTCTTTGATGGGAACAAAGTTGGTTTGCCGCCAAAACTCGTTCAATCAGCTGTGCTTTCTCTGATACTGCTGGGGTTAGGTATAGTCGGCGGAATTTTCGGCGTAGTAGGAGCAGCACTTGCGTGGATTGCGGCACTTGTTGTAGTGAAGGCATTACTGAGATATGAGATTGGCGAGGCGCTGTTATTTTTGTTTTGTCTTGGGATTATCGTCAAGATTACCGCTTTGGCGTTAAATGCCTCATAGCGGCAATAGTTTCGTAGAATCGCGGCACAAGTTTTAAAATTTAACGAATTATACGGTTTATGAACAAATACATTTACCTTATCATTGCGATGGTCGTCATTTTGGGCGTTGGTGTTGCGTACAAAAATTTCGGGGCGGATAAAAGCAAAGCCGCTCTGACGACGGGGGTGGTGAAGGAGATTACTATTCGGGCAGAGAAGAATAAATGGAATTGGTCGCCGGAGGATATTACGGTCAATCAGGGCGACACTGTAAAACTTACGATTATCAACGAAGACGAATACGACCACGGCATTGCGATAGACGCGTACGGCATTTCACAGCGCGTGCCGGCACTCGGCACCATTGAAGCGGAATTCGTAGCGACTCAGCCGGGCGACTTCCCGTTCTACTGCTCGGTGCCATGCGGAGAAGGGGACGTGGACGGCAAAAAGCGCGGACACTTTGATCAGGTGGGGAAGATACATGTAACGCACATGATGATGGACGGAAAGATGATGGAGGGCGATATGCCGCACGATGAAATGATGAAGACGCAATAATAACAAAAAACGAGTACAAAAAACAGCGGTGGGGAAAAGTCCCTGCCGTTGTTTTTTTAAATGTGTTGTATAATAGGTAAATACTATACAAACTAAAATATAATTATTATGACAAAGCTCGTACTCAAAGTAAAAGGCATGCACTGCGCGTCGTGCTCCATTCTCATTGATAAACTACTCGGGAGCCAGCCCGGAGTCGTGTCGATAAAGACAAGCTACGGCGCGGAGAAAACGGCGGTGGAATTCGACGAGTCAAAGATCACTCTTGAGAAGATGGACGAGTTCGTGCACAAGCTCGGCTACGACATTATTCGTCCCGACGAAGAGGGGGTAAGCGTGGAAGATCAGGAAAAGAAAGAAGCACTCATAATCAAACAGGCAAAGCGGCGCGTGATCGCGGCGTTCGTCATTGCGGCGCCGATCATTATCTATTACATGGTCATACACATGTTCAACGTAACGCATGTGCATGAGCTTTTTGACTTCTTGAATTTGAAAGAGCCGGTGGCGGGCGTTGCATCTGCTGGCTCATACACGGTGCAATATCTTTTCTGGATGATTGCGAGCGCACTCAAGGCATTTGTCGGGCTTTTTGTAGACGTAGCGAACCCGCCTTTCAAAATTGACCTCAACTATATTTATTGGATTCTTTCTACCCCCATTCAATTCATCATCGGCTGGCCATTCTACCGCAATGCGTTTACCGCCATTCGCGTCGGAGTTGCGAATATGGATGTACTCGTCGTACTCGGTACTTCCGCCGCGTATTTTTACAGCATGTTCGGTTTTCTCTTTTTCAATATTGACCATCCATTTTGGGAAAGTTCCGCGGCGCTTTTGTGCTTCATTCTTCTCGGGCGATACATCGAAGTCCTTGCTCGCGGTCGCGCCTCAAATGCCATTAAAGAATTATTGAAACTCGAAGCGAAAGAAGCCCATGTGGTGCGTGATGGAGAGGAGGTGACTGTCCCAATTGATAAAATCATGCTCGGAGACATTGTTATTGTGAAGCCGGGAGAAAAAATTCCGACCGACGGAGTCATTGTTGAAGGAAAATCGCACATTGACGAAAAGGTGGTAACGGGAGAGTCATTTCCCGTAGGGAAGGGTGTCGGCGAAGAAGTCATCGGCGCGACCGTCAACCAGGAGGGCTTGATAAAATTCCGCGCCACGAAAGTCGGCAAGGACACGCTGTTGTACCAAATCATCAAAATGGTGGAAGAAGCGCAGGCGACTCGCGCACCGATTCAAGACCTCGTAGATAAAATCAGCGAGTATTTCGTACCGGCGGTTGTTTTGCTTTCCGTCATGACGTTCGTCGGCTGGTATTTCTTTACCGGCATTGATTCTGTCCGCGGGGCTTTGGTGAAAAGGATTGCGGTACTCGTCATCTCTTGTCCGTGCGCGATGGGGCTTGCGACTCCGACCGCGCTTGTGGTGGGTATCGGTCGCGCTGCGAAATTCGGCATCATTTTAAAAGGCGGAGAAGCACTTGAAAAAGCATACAAAGTCACCTCCATTGTCTTTGATAAAACAGGAACACTCACCATCGGCAAGCCCACCGTCACAGACGTGGTGTTCCTCTCTGATTGGCATGACCGCGACAAAATAATCCACCTCGCCGCATCTATCGAGCAGGGCTCTGAGCATCCACTCGCTCGCGCCGTAGTGGAAGAAGGGAAGAAACTCGGACACCTCGGAGAACTCCGTGATTTTGAAGCCGTCGCCGGGATGGGTATTCACGGATGGACGGGCGTGCATGATGAAATTTACATCGGTAACGAAGCGTATATGGCGAAACTTGGCATTGATATTACGCCGCATAAATCCGCGCTTGAAAAACTCCAGGGCGAAGCGAAGACCGCCGTCTTCATGTGCACCGCGAAAACTCCGGTAGCGCTTATCGCGATGGCGGACACACTGAAACCGTTTGCACAGGAAGCGATTACTGAGCTCAAAAAGATGGGCATGCAGATTGTGATGATTACCGGCGACAACCAAAAAACCGCGGAAGCGATTGCAAAACAAGTTGGCATCGATCGCGTCATGGCGCAAGTGCTTCCGCAGGACAAAGCCGAGCAGGTGAAGAAATTGCAGGCGGAAGGGAAGAACGTAGCGATGGTCGGCGATGGCATCAACGACGCTCCCGCCCTCGCGCAGGCGAACCTCGGTATTGCGGTCGGTTCCGGCACGGATGTCGCCATGGCGGCGGGCGAGATTGTCCTCGTGAAAGACGACCTCCGCGATGTGGTCACCGCCATCCAGCTTTCAAAGAGAACGATGCGAAAAATTTGGCAGAACCTTTTCTGGGCGTTCTTCTACAATGTCATCGCCATTCCCGTTGCCGCCGGTGCGCACCTCCTCTTTACCCAAACCTCGTTCGGCATCGCCGCAGGCTGGACGCTCTCCATGAAAGAGAGCATGGGCTGGTTTGGAAACGTTCTCTTCTCCCTCTCACAAACCACACTCCGCCCGGAGATCGCCGGATTCGCCATGGCGTTCTCGTCGGTTTCGGTCGTTGCCAATTCGCTCTTGTTGCGCCGCTATATTCCTACCATGGAACGCAAGCAGCACAAGCCGTAATTTTCGTGATATTCGCTTTATTTTTCTTCGTCGGTCTCGGGGCAGTAGAGTTCTACAGCACCACAAGAGTACTTCCATTTTCTAATCGCTTCGCTCAAGAAAATTAGGTCGCCCGCTTCGGCACTCCTCAAAAACTAAAGTGAATCTCATTGAAAATTCCCGTCTTGCGCTAAAGTCGCTAAAAAATTTGACAACAGTATGTTGTTGTGGTATCTTAAACATGGGGTCTAATTTAGGCTATTATAGCTCAAAAGTAAGACATTTCCAAAACAAAACAGAGGAGATAGACAATGAGTAATGAAGATACTTACCAAAGAGCTGTTGTTCGCGAGATTAACGGACAATTAGTGTTGGATGACCCAGATGCGTTGGCGGTGCTTAATGTCGTGAATAAGCATAATTGCCGTAACACACTGGAAATGAACGCCGACCGCGTCAAACATTTCAAACATCGCTTAACGGAGCTGGGCAAAACTGCTTCCGATACGGTAATAGTGCTTTTGAATGTTGATGATAACTACGGCAGTGCAATTGCTGAAGTATTGATGCCAGGAGTTAATTGGCAAAAAATTCGTGACCGCGGAGAAATTCCATTTGCGCGGGGACTTGCAGGAAAAGAGGGGATAGTTGGGGTACTTGATACCTTCGACAAAGAAGCCGCAATTAAATTGCGAGACATGGAACATGTGGCTGTTGTTGTGGTAGATCACGGCGTTGCTGAAGTATTCACAGCTTAAAACTTGTAAGTAAGGGCTCTATGCAGACATGTTCTGCGTGGAGCCTTTTTTATATCACCATACCATTTGACAAAACATACCCATCGTATATGCTTTAGTCATGAAAACACTCGTGGCTATAAAAGTTGATAAAGAGGTCAAGGAATCGGCGCAAGAGGCGGCGAGGGAGATTGGTATTCCTCTTTCTACCATAATGAACGCTTACTTGAAGCAATTCGGGCGTGAGAGGCAGGTGCGGTTTATCGCCGGCGAGAAAATGACGCCGAAACTTGAAAAACGGCTCGGCACGATTGATGCGGACATTAAGAAAGGCAAAAATCTTTCTCCGGCGTTCTCCTCCATGAAAGAGGCTATCGGCTATCTCCACTCCTGATCGTATGGATATTCATTTCTATCAAAAGTTTAAAAAGAAATACAAGAAGTTTCCGAAAACTTTACAGGCGAAAGCGGATGAACGGCTGTTTTTGTTTGAAAGCGATTCGTTTCATCCGCTCCTCAACAATCACCCGCTTCATGGGAAATACGACGGTTATCAGAGCATCAACATTACCGGCGATATTCGCGCGATTTATAAGCAAAAAGGCGACACAATTATTTTTTCTGATATCGGGACGCATAGCGAGTTGTATGAGTAACACCTCAATTGTCTTCCCTCCATTTTTTGTTACACTTTAATCATGAACACTCCCGACGAAATTTTACAACTTCTCAAAAAATACAACCAGACGGTTGAAAAAGAGATAGATTCTTTGTTGAGAAAAAAGAAAGGAAGCGCATCCGACATGTACGGAATGATGCGCTATTTTATGGGTTTTACGGATGAGAAGTTCACCGGACCGAAAGTGTATGGCGGAAAAAGGTTTCGGTCAGCGCTCTGTCTTTTGATCGCCGATCTCTACGGTACCAAAAAAGACAAAAAGAAAGGAAAAGCTGTCGCTCAAAAAGGCGCGGCATCCCTTGAACTCTTCCATAATTTTACGCTCATCCATGACGACATCGTTGATAAAGACCCGCTTCGGCGCGGCCGTCCGACGGTGTGGAAACTTTGGGGTGTGGATCATGCTATTAATACCGGCGATGCACAGCTTGTTCTGTCGCAAATAAAGGCACTTGAGGCGTGCGAGACAGATACGAAGAGATGCATTGGAATGAACCGATTCCTTCTGGAGAAATACCTTGAAGTGATCGAGGGTCAGCATTTGGATTTTTTCTTGACCGCTTTAAAAATAGGAGACAGCCGCGTGAATGAAAAAAGTCATTACGAAATGATCGGAAAAAAAACCGCCGTACTCATCGCCGCAGCGGCACAAACCGCCGGCATCGCTTGCGGAAAAAACCAAGAAGAGCGCGCTCTTTTATGGAAATTCGGATACTCGCTCGGCATGGCGTATCAATTGAATGACGACATCGTTTCTATCTGGGGCGCACCCGACATCACCGGAAAGATCTCATATAATGATCTGCGGGAAAAGAAAAAAACACTTCCCGTTATTTATGCATTTGCAAAACTTTCCGAAAATGGGAGAAAAGAGTTTGAAGTAATTTATGACAAAGAAACATCGCTCGAAGAACAAGACCTGAAGTATGTACTTTCGTGCCTTGAATCGGCTAAATCATATGAATACGCCCGCAAGCAAGTGCTCGCGTACTTACAACGCGCGGAATCCGCCATCTCTCAACTCGCCGTTTCAAAAGAGGGGAAAGAAACGCTTTTGAATGTCAGTAAATTATTGCTCGTGGAGGTGAAAAAATAATATGAGCGATATTCCCCAAAGCGTGGATCTTCTTTGGCAGGGGTTCGACCCTGTTACAGCGCTGTTTATTTTTGTGGCGTATTGCATACTCGATGCGCTCATTGCGAAATATACGATTGAGGTAGCAAGTCTCGACGAGTATCGCGCGGCGACAACGGGAGTTATCAGCCATTTCCTGCTCGCGTTCGGCGATCAGGTCATCATTGCGCTGCGTGACCTCGTCGAGCAG
>CAYRXD010000036.1:0-13889 GCA_964428135.1 uncultured Candidatus Saccharibacteria bacterium
TTCATGCGGCGGATACTCGGGTGACCCGCGCGGGGATCGAGAGCGATCGGATGGGGTCGGTGTGGTTTGATGATATTGTGATTGCGAGTCCTTTGGTTTTGAAGTGGCCGCTCTCGACGACAAAACCAGCCACGCCGTCATCCGGCGGTGCTTTTGGGGATCCTTGGGGGATAGGCAAGGCAAAGTGTATCGGTCTGCCAATGACCCATGCGGGAGTTGATATACCGAACGCTATCGGTAATCCGGTTTATGCGGCAGAAGTTGGTGTTTTGAAAGAAATACTGCCGGCAGACAAAACAGACGGTTGGGCTGCTGCAATCGTACTCGAACACGTGGCAGCTTCCGGCGTAGCCTACACTACCGTGTACTGGCACGTAAATCCCGTTCCGGGATTGGATGGTTTTATCGGACCGATCGGCAAAGGGCAGAAAATTGGGACGATTGCGGATATATCTCCCCACGGAAGTCATCTGCATTTCGGCGTGAGATTAGGCACCTACAACGGAATTCTTTCCGACAAAGGAGCACTCCCTACCGGTTATTGCAGCGAACTCCCGACTTTCAAGGAAAACTTCCTGAATGCGTGGGATACAACGCAAGTACTGTTCCAATAACAATGAAGTGAAGCAAAACGACCTCCTTAACGGAGGTCGTTCTTTTATTTGAGGGTACCGAGAACAACACTCCCCGCTTCTCCATCCGTACTAATTTTAATTTGCGATACTGAGTCAATAGAGATATTAGTAAATCGACTGATTCCTAATATGTATACGGTTGAGTTCGAAATGTCGTTTCTTACTGCTGGACCAAGTATTTCTATCTCATTTGGCGATAATTTTACACCAGAATTTACCCTATAAACGAGGTTATATTCAATCTCTCCGCAAATAGATTTTGCTCGTAGAACATCTTGTTCTTCTCCTGCATTAAATTCATTGGCAATCTCCGCCACCCGCTGCACCACATCAACTCCGTCGATCAAAATCTGCTTCACTTTGTACGTCTTTCCGCAGAAATTCACATCGCGGTGTTCGTTGTTGATGGTGAGATGTTCGTCGATCTTTCCGGAGAGTTCGGCGGGTTCCGGTTCGGGGGCGGTATCGGCAGTCGGCGGCGTTTCAACCGGTGGAATTTTTTTAGTTTTCTCGGAAAGAAAAAAGGCTCCGCCGGAGATGGCGGCAACCGCAAGAATTCCAATAACGAGAGTTTGTTTTTTCATGAAGAAAAAATACCATGAAATGGGTTAGTTTGCAAGCTGGCGATAAAAAATGTGCCTTAAATTTTACCGCTTACCGGAAAGATGCCGACTTACACTTGCAATGAGTTCTGCCGCCGCATCTTTCCCCCCGAGTCCGAATGCTAAACCGCCGGCGAGAGAGAACATGGCAACAATGCCGATAAAGAGGATTTTCATAAAGTCAGGCGCAATACCGAGCTGTGAGAGCACAAAAATAATCGTACCGATCCAGATGGAAGAACTCGCCATCGCCCCCAAAAGATGCGCGGCGGGAGCGCCAAGTGCCGAAGCAGAGTTAATGATCGCCTTTTTGACTGCTTTCGCCCCTACCGCCGCAAAAAGAAGCATGAGTGTCGCGATAATGACCTGCGGAATGTATGAGAGGAGTACCGCTCCCAAGAATGTACTCGGACCCGAGAGCCCCGCCGCCTGCAAACCAGCCATAAGAAACCCGATGATGATAAACCATTTTACCAAGCCGCCGAGGAAGAGTCCGGCATCAAGGCGCAAACCGCCGCGGATAAGAAACGCGCGGAGTCCGATGGCTTCGAGGAGTTCGTCCACTTTCAACAATCGAATACTCTGTGAAATGACCTTTTCAAATGATGTACCCACAAGAACGCCGAGCATAACGAGGAAGACCGCCACAACGAGATTAGGCGCAAAACCCGCGAAAGCGTTCAATAAAACCTGAAAC
The DNA here is from genome assembly GCA_964428135.1 of uncultured Candidatus Saccharibacteria bacterium. Taxonomy (GTDB): domain Bacteria; phylum Patescibacteriota; class Minisyncoccia; order Phycocordibacterales; family CAIJYI01; genus CAIJYI01. The sequence goes on from CAYRXD010000036.1 coordinate 1,935, forward strand.
GAATTTTGTACTATCACAATGAAGGAATTCATAATATTAAAAAATTAAAAAATACCTATCTTGTCATATATCTTCTCATGAGGAAAATCCATGATATCGCGTGCGAATTTGTCGTAGACATTTATGCGGTAGATGAAGTCATCCGTCTCAAACAGCGCGTATGAGAGCTCCTTCCCCACCTCAGCCTCGATGGCGCGCAGTCCGTTCTCGATGCTTTTCTTTTTGAGCTCGTTCCCCACGATAAGAATATCCACGCGGCTGTCGTCCCGCTGGAGAAACACCCCGGCGAGCACGATGAGTTTGACCTTTCCGGCGGTTTTGAACCGGTTGACAATATCTTCGCGCTTGATCGGCTCGGTTGAAATAAGGAGGTTTCTCACGGGAAGGAGCAGCGGAAAATCAATCGCAAGCTGCCAGCCGGAGACTTTCTTCTTGATGATCTTCGTTTTCTTGCCGCTTGTCCGATGTATCTCTTTGGTGAAGTTCTTCGGTTTTGTAAAACCGATCTTAGACAAAAGGGTGACCTCCCGCCGCAGAGCGCCTTTGCTTACTTTACTGCGCTCCATGATGTCAGAGGCATCGAATGCCATCTCGGGATTGAGCAAAAAGAGCCGCATGATCTTGACGCGCTCTTCGGTGCCGAGAAGCTTTGAGAGTATTTCCATATCCGTATAGTATCAAGATGGCGTACGAAAATCAAATGCTATATGGTAACGTTCCAGAATATTCTTGAAATCCTGTTCGTTCAAAATTTCCACACCGAGCTCTTGCGCTTTGTCGTATTTTGATCCGGGATTCTCTCCCGCGACAACGAAGTCAGTGTTTTTTGAAACGGAACCGACCACGTCGCCGCCAAGGTCTTTGATTTTTTCCTTCGCTTCATCGCGGCTCATTCCCGCAAGCGTGCCGGTGAGGACGAAACTTTTTCCCGCAAGCGGAGCGTCCCGCTTTTTGTGCACGCGAAGGATCTCCACATGCCGGAGCAATCTCTTCACGAGGTCTTTGTTCTCTTTTTCGCGAAACCAGCCAAAGATGGAACGCGCGACAATTATGCCGACGCCAGGAATATTCTCGAGGTCTTCCTCTTTCGCATTTTCCAAACCCTCAAGCGTTCCGAAATGTTCCGCGAGATCTTCCGCCGTTTCTTCCCCGACATTCGGTATGGAAAGAGACACGATGAATCGGGCAAGCGAAATGCGCTTCTTTTCTTCTATTGCGGCAAGCAGATTGTCTGCCGATTTTTCCGCAAAACGCGGGAGGGACATGAGGTCGCCTTTTTCCAGCGAGAAAATATCGTCGAAGTGAGCGATCAGTCCGTGCTCAAAAAGCAAGTCGATGTTCTTCGGTCCCATATGCTCAACGTCGAACGCATGCTTCCCGACAAAATGATAAAATCTTCTTTTTTGCTGTACAAAGGAATTTTTATCCGCGCAACGCCATGCCGCCTCCCCTTCCACTCGCTCGATCCGCCCATCACCGCCGCATTCCGCGACGTAAGTCGGAAAGTGATACGGCTTTTCTTTGCCAGTGCGCATTTCCGTCACAACTTTCACTATGTCGGGTATGACATCGCCCGCTTTCTGCAAAATTACGGTATCTCCGATACGGACATCCAGGCGTTTGATCTCGTCTTCGTTGTGAAGCGTCGCGCGAGACACCGTTGAGCCAGCCACCGACACGGGGCGCAAATGCGCGACCGGAGTCAGAACGCCGGTGCGGCCGACTTGAAGCACAATGTCTTCCACGACCGTCGTCACCTGCTCGGGGGGGAATTTAAAGGCAATTGCGAAGCGCGGAGCTTTTCCGGTATAGCCGAGCGTCTCCTGATATTTCCGTTCGTTCACTTTCACCACGACGCCGTCAATCCAATAATCTTCGTGTTTCGATTTTTTCTGCCACTTCTTCCAGTACGCAATGACCTCTTTCATCCCGCGGGCAAGCTCAAAATGCGGATTTACTTTAAATCCGAGGCGGCGCAATTCTTCAAGTTCTTCAATTTGCGTCGTCGGCAGCAAGGAGACTTTGCCATACCGCGCTATGTCATACATAAAAACGTTGAGCTTTCGCGCGGCAACCACTCTCGGATCAAGCTGGCGAATGGTTCCCGCGGCGACATTCCGCGGATTCGCAAAGAGCGGCTCTCCCGCCTTTTTGCGCTCCTCGTTGATCCTTTTGAGCTCGCGACCCCCAAGCCACACTTCTCCTTCGGCGATAATATCAATATCTTCTTTGAGTCGAATCGGCACCGATTGAATCGTGCGGATATTCATCGTCACATCCTCGCCAACCTTTCCGTCTCCGCGCGTAGCGCCGGTTTTGAGAAATCCCTTTTCGTAGGTAAAAACAACCTTCAATCCGTCTATTTTGAGCTCGCAGGTATATTCCGGCGATATATCGCCGTACTTCTCTTTCAAAAATCGCTTCACCCGGGCGTCGAATTCGTACATGTCTTCTTCCGTAAAAGCGTCATTGAACGACCACTGCGCGACTTCGTGCGCAACCTTTCGGAACTCGCGACTCGGCTCCCCCGCCACTCGCTGTGTCGGCGAATCAGGAGTAATAAGCTCCGGATACCGCGCTTCAAGCTCGGAGAGTTCCCGCTTTAGAGAATCCAGCGCTTCATCGGAGATCTCCTGCTTGTCCAAGACATGATACAAATAACGATGGTGTTCTATCGTTTTTTTGAGCTGATCAAGCCTTTCCTCTGCTTCTTCTTTTGCTTCCTTCGATACTGTCATATTTATAGCGTCCGTGTTAATAGTCAACTTTTATTCCGCGCTCCAACCGCCACGGTTTCGCCGATGCCGCCGGGGGACAAACGGTATTATACCCCCGAGACTGAATGTTAGTAGTGACCGCCTCCTCTAGGACGGGAGGAACGGCGGAAAGGTCCTCATCTTTCATTACTTTTGTGACGGTGACGCTAACACAAGTCCCCTCAGATGGAAAAGTGACATCGAAGTCGTAGGTATGAAGATGACAGCTCCCGCCGACAGTGGGCGGACAGGAGACGGCAACCGGCGGCGGGATGGGGAAAAGGTTGTCGAGCGAACCCCCATTGCACCTAACGGAAGCCGGAGCATCATGAAAAGCGCCGAGAGAAGGAGTAACCGCGTCCGAGTCCCCATATAGCGCGCACTCCATACCGGAATCCGCCGCATAGAACGACAGGCTTGACTCTCTCTCAATACCGCTTAAGGGAATCTGTTCGATCAAAATACCGAGCAGGCTTAACCCGATAACGAGAATCACTGTAGAAACAAGAATCGCGTAGAGCATCACGAACCCTCCCATATTCTGCCTATATTTCATATTTTTTACCCGAAATATCATTATGGTATTTTTATTGTATCCATTTTGTTAAATTTTCGCTCAGCGTTATGGTTTTTGTGATGCCATAGATGCTATACGTTACAACAGAAGTAATACGCACTTCATTGGGATTACCGGGGATGGGTCTCGCTTCCACATACCGGCTGTAGGGCGTTACTTCCCATCCTGCCCCGCTGGTATGGGCGTACGTACCATTAGTGTTTTTGTACAACACTATAGAGCACCCGCCCATACATCTTTCTATGCGCGGTTCCAACGCCGGACTCACGCCATAGTCCACACGGCACCGACCGGAATTGCATTTTGCTATCGGCGCCTCGACAAAGCCGTCCCTCCACCGTACTAATGGATCACTCGGCATTTGGAGCATGTTAGAATCGCGTCTGTATCGTACAATCTCGAGACCTTCCTGCGCAAGGTATGTTGCCGTAACCTGTGCTTTAGAGTACGAAGCGATCGAAATGCTTTTTGTGGCGACCGTAAGAGCCGCGGGAACCGCGAGCATGAGCAGCGATACGGCAACCAGAGTTTCAACAAGGATGAACCCTGAGGTGAATGTTTTTTTTGTATGGGTTCTTCCACAAATAACTTCCAGAGGTTCGGTTCTGGATTTTTGTAAGATTTGATTTTTTTGATTGAGAAAATTTTGAGGCATATCGAGATATGGTGAGACAAAGTAACTTTTGGTTTGATTGAGAAAACAATTAAGACATTTTGAAAGATTGCGGAAATATGGAAGCGACCTAAAAAATAAGGAGCGGAGCGACTATATTTTTGGAAGTGCCCATGTGGTGCGAAACACGGAAGTTATTGGTGGAAGAACCCTAGGTATCCGGCAATCTCTGAGAAATACTTGTCTGCATATTGATTGTTGTCGCCGTATTCCCCGAACTGGCGGAACCGGTGACGACGATCACGATGCGCGCTTGCCTGGCATCGTTGGTATCTGACAAACCATCCGAACCATACACGCGGAATGCCAGGCGAGTAATGGTAAGCTCCGGCGGCGGGGCGGTTATTGGGAAAAAGTTTCCCCCGGCGTTGCTTGATCTCTCTATCCGCCCGTCTTGCAGCCGGTAAACGATCTGGTCGGCATCTGAATTCGGGTTTCCGCTCTGCCCCTCAAATGCTATATACGATGAGGGGGTGCTCGTACAGTCTTGCGGTGTGCCTATGCCACCACCTGCCCCGCAATGGTAGGTAAACCCCGTCTTCATGTCGCGCGTCATGCTTTCAATCGCAAAATTAAGATTATCAAGCGCGGTGCGCATAGCCAGAGCCTTTCTATTCGAACTCATCACCCCCAAGAAGGCGCTTGATGCCATGAGTATCACCACCCCAAACAAAGCCATGGAAACTATAAGTTCGACGAGGGTGTACCCGCCGGAGAGGCGCGGATAGGTGTTGTGCGTTGTAAAGAAAATCATATGCATTATTACTCCACTGATATTTGTCCCGTCTTCCATACCACGATCGTCTTCGTATCTCCCGATTTTGATTGAATGATAATTTTTCCATTCTGGTAGCCGCTACCGGCTGCTCCTTCTTTGATTACCGTATCCGGGTTCGGACGAGTAAACGTAATATTGAGTTGATCGCGTGACGCCCCAAACGGTCCCTCAAGTCCTTGAATAGTGTACCCCTTCGCAAGCGTATAGCGTTGGACGCATTCCGATCCGGGGCAAGCGCCATCAAACACGTCATTTGACAGACCGGGTCCCGCTCCGTCCGGATCCAAATCAGCAAACAAAGTAAACCTCGTACGATCTAGCGCTGTTGTCGTGTTAAAATTGACACCATAGCTTGGAAAAACCGTACCTCCCGCATTGACACCCTTCACGGAAATACCGTAGATCTGCGCTTTTCGCGTCACCATTGCAACTTGACTGGCAACATTCCGAAGTATCAAAGAATTGTCCACCGACTTGAAATTCGCGATGGCGAGCGCGGACAAGAGCGCAAATACGCCTATGGTTACGAGAAGCTCAAACACAGTGAACCCACGGATCATATGATATTTTTCCTGACTTTTTTTTATTTCTTTCATACTGGCATAAGAAAGTCCGTCACATGGGAACACGTGAACACGAGTAAAAGCCCTGCAATCAAAAACGGCGCGAATGGGATCTCGCTTTTCATGGTGGCGTGCCGCCGAAAAAAAGCGTGTCTTGAGAGCTTTGATAGCCCGATAAGGGCGAGTCCGAACACCGCCCCAATCCAAAAGGCAAGAATTACGGCGGTAATGCCATCACGGAGTCCAAGGAACCATCCGATACCGAGAGCGAGTTTCGCGTCCCCAAGCCCCATCCACCTTCCACCGGAAACATACCAGAGAGCGGCAAACGGAAGCGCGAGAATCGCCCCCGCGGCAAAGTCCCATACCGTCGGCGCAAAAGTGAAAACTTCCGGCAGTACAGCGAGCCGAAAGAGCGCCAATCCGGCGAAAGCATACGCGAAAGCATCCGGAATGATCTTATGCTTTATATCGTAACCGGCAATAACCGCCAAAAGGCTGACGAGTACCGCAAGAAGGGCGAGATTTACAAAATATGCCGCACCCCCATTCGTCACCGCATTCACGAACGCATCAAAACCGCCCGTCTTCCACAGAAGCAACGCAAAGAGTCCTCCGGTTGCCGCCTCAACTATCGCGTACGCGCAGGAAATTTTACTCAAACAAAAGCGGCATTTCCCGCGAAGCGCCAGAAAACTGAACACTGGCACGAGGTCATGAAAACGAAGCGTCTTCCCGCACGAAAAACACATTGAGCGCCCGAGAAACGTCGCGCCGGAATGGTAGCGAAAAATAACGACATTCAAAAAACTGCCGATGATGGCGCCGAAGAAAAAAACGAGACAATAAGTAAGAATAGGGAGAAGCATTTCCATGTAGTCTCATTGTATCGCGCGAACGAACACGGCGCAATGCGCGGTGTGCATATGTGAGAACCTGTTCAGAATCAAGAATCGTTTTTCGCCTTCAATCTTTTCTCCTCGTCGCGCAAAAACAACAAAGTTTCCCGTTTGAGAATCTTCCGAATCCGAGAAAAATTCTCATATGGAAGAAGTACGCTGAGGTCTTCCGTGATAATGTCGTTCGTAATGCGCTCCTCAATAAAAGAAATGAGTTCAGCAAAAAATACGGATACATCCTTGCCGGTACGCTCGCGAATCACCCCTTCATTGTACCGCCGCCCCTGCAAGAAAAAATGATGAATGTCATAGAGGTCGCGCCCGGCAATCGCCTCGTGTCGCTTATAACGGTCAATGATTGCCACCAACTTATTCGCCATCATCGTTTCAATCGTCTGACAGGTAATGATGCGATCAATCTCATGAAATCGTTTCGGTTCATAGATGTTCGCTTTCGGCGGCGGAGCGGTAACATCGATTTTTATGGTATTCCGCACGCCTTGCGGCGCATCATATTTCAAGAAGTATTGCGGTACAACTTTGCTTTGGTCGCGTATCATCAGACCGAGATCTTGAAATATGCGCCGAAGTGCATCGCGTATCGCGGGAAGTTTCGTTCCGTCTCCGACAAAGTCAAAATCGAGGTCGACCGAGAAACGATCAAGATACCCGAGCATCGCCGCGCAAGTTCCGCCCTTGAAATACAGAGTATCGGAAAGAACCGCCTCATCGAAGATACTCATAAGAACTCGATAAAGCCATGCTTTATGCACGGCGTCTTTTGGGTGAGGAAGAATCATAGCGTGTTGTTGATTACCGCGTACCCAAGTTCTTTTTGGATAGCGCGTACTTCCTTCCATGGAACCAAGCGCTCTGCGTCAAAATACGCGCGAGGATTAAAGTATAAGAGATCGGCAACCGCGCGCGGCAATGTCGCTTTTCGAATACCGGTATTATCGCTTATAATTCCAATATTTTGGTACAAAAACTCCGGAGCAAGCCTGCGAGAATAATAGCGATAACCAGCAATGGAAAATCGTTTCGTCGTGGTGCTTGCGAGAGTAATGACGGGAAGCTGCTGTTGTATGATGCCCTCCTCGGCAAGAATGGTCTCGGCACTTATGTAAGCAAAACCATGCATCGCCTTAATCCCCAAAAGAAGCGGGTTAACCTCAAGAATTGGTTTGATCGAATAAAATCCTTTATGGATAGGGAAAATAAGTCCTTGTTCAACGTATCGCTTTATGGTTGTGTAGAGAGTATTTTTGTTGGTAATATGCCACAGATTGGCAAGATCGCCAGTGTGAAAAACCGTCTCTCCGAGCCGGGCAAGCTCCGCGAACCGATTCAGATTCGCAATTTTGCCATCTTTTACTAAACGTAATCCTGTACTCATATGTACAGGATAATAAATCACATCCCGTCAGTCAATAGCCGAATGTGGATAAAACCTCGACCGAGACCAAAAACTCTCCCGTGTGACGTTAGAGAAAGAAACTGGCGCAGGGAGGTCTCGTATTAGGTAAAATTATATAATTTTACCTAATACGACAAAAATAATAGACAAAAATCGGCATAAAAGAGTGAATATCCTCAAAATTGGCATATTTGGCGCAAAAGACCCAGCATTGATAGCGGATATGTTGCAAAAAAACGACCTTAAATAAAGGTCGTTTTTTTATAATCTTTCTTTTTTGTTTATTCTACCCCTGAAGCCGTAGCGGCATGATCACCCGCGCTGAGCGAACCCGTGCCTCCCTCAAGAGTAAAAGTGAGCTGATAACTGGTATTGTCGCCAGCGGCAGTTGAGCACGACGCTGTGGTTGTTGCACTGCCTGAAGGCATGCTGCAATACGTGTAATCTGCCCCACCTGGTGTTGGGTTTACCGGCAATGTTGCCATAAAAGTTCCAAAGTCCTCGCCACTTGTAAGGCAATCACCGTCTTGTGTTGAGGTATCAAGTCCGCCAGCCCCAACAGCGACATAAGCACCAGACCCAAGTATTGGATACCCTCCGCAAGTATCGCTGTACAAATCAAGCGCCGCCTGCATCTGTTTGATGTCGGCAATACGCTTTGCGTCTCGCCCCTTCAGTCGCGCACTGTTTAATCCTGCCATAACAACGGTCGAGAGTATAGCGATAATGGCAATAACCACAAGAAGTTCGATCAATGTGAATCCTTTTTCTTTTTTATACATATTATAATTATGTTCCTAGTAAGTTAATAATCAAAAGCATTTATTTCATTGTATCACACCTTAACCGAGAAAAATACTGCGTATGTGGAAAACGTTGTTTCCATAAGGAAACAACAAAAAGAGTCTTTTTGAAATCTTTTGTTTTCTCTTCACTGATGTATAATACAAACCATGAAAAAACACCTTTTCGAAAATCCTCTGGTTCGTAAAATCTTTCCGGCTGTTGTTTTATGCCTAGCGGTACTTGCTGTCTACTTTAACAGCCTCCACAATACTTTTCTCTGGGACGATGATTCGGGAATACTCACCAACAAATACATTAAAGAATGGAGATACTTTCTGAATTTCTTTTCCGAAGGTATGTATGCCGGATCAGGCGCCTTGAGTGTTTACTGGCGCCCTGCGGTGCTTTCGGTCTTCTCGATCGAATGGCGCATGTTTCACGAATGGGTCGTCGGATATCACGCAGTAAACATTCTCCTTCATGCCATTGATGCGACTTTGATTTTTTATCTTTTCCGGAGCCTTTTCAATAAGACCCTACTTGCTTTCATGGCAGCGTTTCTGTTTGCTGTTCATCCGCTTCAAACGGAAGCCGTTACGTACATTTCCGGAATTGCAGATCCGCTTTCCGTACTCTTTATTCTCCTTGGTACTTTTACCTACCTCAAAGCCCAAACGAATCCGGACAAAAGGCGCCTGTTCCTTCTTGCAACCTTTCTTTTGTTTATATTTGCACTGATGTCCAAGGAATCCGCAATCATGATGCCGGGGCTTCTTTTCCTTGCCGATCTGTATGCACAAAAAAGCGACACGTCGTTATGGAAGAAGATGACGGCAGCGTTTAAAAGAGTGTTGCCTTTCCTCTGTGTTCTCGCCGTCTATATTATCGCCCGACTTACCATATTCGATCTTACAAAAGACCTTCCGCCATCTCCCCTTTTCTTCCCTCTCTATGAAAGAGTGCTGACCTTTTTTCATGCGTTCTCGGTCTATCTTCGACTGATGTTTGCCCCGCTTCATCTTCATATGGAATGGGCGCTGCCTATTGGAAGGTCTATTTTTACGCCCCAAATCGCTACTGGCGGCTTTTTCCTTATTTTTCTTCTCGGGATTATCGTCACGCAAATCCAAAAACGCCCCGAGGTAAGCTTCGGGCTGGTGTGGTTTTTTGTTGCTCTTTCACCAAATACGAATATCTTCTTGCCAACGACCGCCCTTTTATCCGAACATTGGCTCTATCTTTCTCTTCCCGGTTTCTTTTTTGCGTTCTTCGCCGCTATTGAAAAAATTACCCGAAAATGGTCATACCGCCCGATTCTCTCAGCCCTGTTTATTGCATGGGTGGTCTGGCTCGGCAACCTGACAATACTCCGCAATCGCGATTGGTCTGACCCGATAACATTTTTTACCAAAACCCTCACAGACGCGCCCCATAGCTACCGTGCCGCCTTGAATCTTGGAATAACATACGAAAAACGCGGCGAACAGCAGGCGGCGCTCAAATACTATGAACAGTCCTTGACTTCACGTGAGACCGAGATAGGTTATTTTATGCGCGCAGAACTCTATCAAAAAATGGGGCGCGAAAGCGAGGCTCTTCGTGACCACAAACGTTCTTTTGAGCTGAATCCGGCTTATTCTCCATCTTATCGTTTTCTTACAGACTACTTTACATCACACGCGGAGCACGAAAAGGCGCGTGAGGTGCTTGAGATTCGTGCAGACCATACTCCTGACTTGATTGAGGCACAAAGGTTATTTCTGATGCTGTTTACGCTCGCAAATCAAGAACATAATGAAGCTCTTAAACAAAAATATATGGAGAAAATTACAGCAAACGAAAGTATTATCCAAGACAAACCTCTGGTAAAATTTGGAACTTTTCTTAACGCGTACTTAGATAAAAATTAGATTTTGAAAGTACATGAGCACCCCTAAACTTTCCATTATCGTTCCGGCGTACAACGAAGAAAAAACGGTCGGAAAAGTATTAAAACGCTTGCTTGCCGTGCCTTTTCCCGGCTGGACAGCCGAAGTAACCGTCGTGAACGATGCTTCGACCGACGGAACGCTTGCGGCAATGAAGGTTTTCTCACCCCGAATCAGGATTATCAACCTTCCAAAAAAACAGCGGAAAAGGAAGCGCCGTGAATGCGGCACTTGCCGTGGCGACCGGAGACTTTGCGATCATTCAAGATGCCGATCTTGAATGCAGTCCGGAAGAGATCCCGCTCCTCTTGAAAGCGCTCAAGCCTTTGGACCCGCGTGCGAAGGTTGCAGTCATTGGCTCACGGGAAACACACGCGAAAAACCCGAAGAAAAAAACCTTGTCGCGATTCGGCTCGCTTTCCATCACCAAACTCATAAACCTGTTCTATGGCTCCGCTTTGACTGATGCTTCCATGTGTTACAAGCTCTTCCCGAAAAGCGCGTTCGGATATTTTGATGCGGGCGGATTTGAAGCGGAACTTTTATTCATTCTCCGCCTGCTTCAAAACGGCTATCGCATTGTCGAAGTGCCGGTGTCGTATATTCCGCGAAGCACTCGCAATGGAAAGAAAATACGATACCGGGATGGAATCAAAATACTTCTACGAATAGTGATATTTCGAGTTCTCCATATCACCTCTTACCATTCTTAAAAACAAAAGCCCCCGCAAGGGGCTTTTGTTTTTAAGAGTCTCAGAACCATTCTCCTGTTTATGGACTAATACCGGAAGGTGAAGCCGTGTGTAACCCTGAATCAAGCGACCCCGAGGTACCCTCAAGTGTGAAAGTAAGAGTATAGCTTGCGCGAGTCGCAGCTGTAACCGGTGCGTAAGCATACGTGGTGCCTCCGGGTGTAGGGTTAAGCGGGATTGTTGCCAAGAAAGAACCGAGGTTCGTGGTACCAGTACATCCTGTATTTGCAGCAGTAGTAAAGGCGTTCGGATAACCGGCGCAGCTATCATAGTACATCTCGAAGGCTGCTTGAGCTTGTTTGATATCAGAGAGTCGTTTTGCATCTCTCCCTTTCGCGCGCGCACTATTTAACCCCGCCATTACGACCGTCGAAAGGATCGCTATGATAGCGATAACCACAAGAAGCTCAATGAGCGTAAAACCTTTTTTGTTATTTTTCATAGTAAATAATGATGAGTAAAAAATTAATAAAATTGTGTGTTTAATGTATTGATACGACCTTTCTTGCAATTGCGTTGCCATTACACCTTCACCTTGTAATATATGGTAACATGTTCTCTCTTCTGTACCAAAAGCGGTTGTGGATAAGTATCGGACGATATTTCAAGGTGTTAGGTTTTAGATTCAGTGTTATATTTCCTGTAAGAAAATTGAGTTAATTTTTCGAAAATCTTTTACGTTCCGCGTTACGAGTGCTGTCTGCGTAAAAAGAGCAGTTGCGGCTATCGCGGCATCGGGAAACTTTACTTTTGCTTCACGCCGTATTCGTGCTGCGATTTTTGTCAGACTTCTGTCAAAAGGAATGAAAACAAAATTTTCCATAAG